>CAZIIZ010000704.1:0-1879 GCA_964539225.1 uncultured Hyphomicrobiales bacterium
TGGGGTGATAATGAAGTTGGTCAAATTGGCGATAGCACAATGAAAAATAAAAATACACCTCAACAGGTGGGTAATGATAGCAATTGGGCAGCTATTGGTGCCGGATCATTGCATACTGTCGCTTTGAAGAATTTTGCCGGAGAAACGATTACAACTCCTTGCTTAGTGAATCCACCCAATTTAACATATTACAAAGAAATTAATCCTATTCTTATCTGGGAAGCTACTGTATATGCAACTGCTTACCAATTACAAGTATCTTTGGACAAAGATTTTACTAACCCGCTAATTGATGAAATGGTGATAGGGAATAGTAAAGCTCTCGGCGAATTGTCTAATAATACTCAGTATTATTGGAGAGTGAAGGCTAAATTCGGTGAACAATTTGGCGACTGGTCCGAATTATTTTTATTTACAATACAGTCATTAACTGATGTAAAGGATAATAATATAACTAAGTCTATCTCGCCTCAACCTGCTATAGATGAAGCCGTTGTTACTTTCAATGTCATAACTGCTAATGCAGGAATCTCAATTGAATTATACGACTTAAAAGGAACTATCGTAGCCACTTATAATTTCTCACCGCTAAACGAAGGTACAAATAAACTTCGTTTCGATGTTAGTAATTTGTCAAGCGGAATTTATACAGCAATCATCAAAAGTGGAGTAGAAATGTATCAAGCAAAAATAATAAAAGCTGATTAGCCTAACTCTTGTAATTCTGTATATTAAACTCCTTCGTTCTTAATAATAAATTATTGAGCGAAGGAGTTTTTGTTTTAATTTTTTGGCAAAATATTATAATTCGGACTAATTATTTTTTTGTATCTTATGGCATATATATTGCTGTTCCTTTATGTTAGGGTATATTAATCAAAGGATATATATAATGAGATTATATAGAATAATGTTGTTATTAATTGTTGTATGTTATCAGCAGACTCTATCGAGTGAATTCTCCGATACAGTATTATTGCAAAGCGGTTTTAGATCACTTTCTGATTATGCGAAAGTAAATGCATTAAATAAAGAAGCAAAAAACAGATTAGATAGATTGAACATAGATGTATTCGATTATCTGAAATATGCTAATGAGATTGCAACTAAGCTAAAAAATAAAGATTTAATATTTAAGACATACCTCAATTATGGATATTACTATAAATTGAAAAAAGAATATTATAGATTACCAAATTATTTTGGCATCATTCCGAGATGTTACCAAATGTTAGGAAGGCAAAAATATGAAATTAATCGCAAAATGTTACCAAATGTTATAAAGAAAAAGGAGCTGTTGTAAGCTCCTTTTTCGTAAATAATAGGCGAATGTTACCAAATGTTTGGTTAGAAATTCGATATTAAAAGCTCTGAAGCAGTAGTACGTTTATCTCCCAAATTACATACTGAATAAGGAACAGATACCTCCTCGAACTTAAATGCTTTAAATTTGTCTCTTACTTCCGGCACATCATTAAGACTTAATATAAACTTGCCTTTGAGTGTACTAAGAATATCAGCAAGAGCATTGAAGTCAGCCTTAGAAAATACGTCCTTACCGTAATCATTCTCGCAGTTATAGTAAGGAGGATCAATGTAAAAGAAAGTAAACTCCCTATCGTAACGTTTGAGTATGTCAGCATAAGGCAAGTTCTCTATAATAACATTCGATAGCCGCTGATTCGCTTCTCTAATTCTCTTACGAGTAAATTCAGAGTTGAACTTCGGCTTCCTCGTAGTTCCGGCTACGAATACAGAATCCTGCTTTCCTGCGAATCCGCCGCACATTAAGTAGTAATATCTTACCGCACGCTCTATGTCTGTTAGTGTTCTAATGGTTGTTTTTTCGGCTCTGAATCCGGAATATAATTCTCTACTG
>CAZIIZ010000705.1:0-1872 GCA_964539225.1 uncultured Hyphomicrobiales bacterium
AATTTAGTAGATTTCAATATTGCCTTCGTATATGAACTAATTAAGAATATTGTGGACAGTGCCGAAATACCGAATGCGATATTAAATTCTATATGTTCGGAAATAGACACTAGTAGTGTATATAAGACTATAAGTGCCATACCGACTAAAATATAGTGAATAGGATGCAGAAAAATTTGATTTAGTACTTCGATAAAAACAAATACCATAAAAGTAAATCCAATAATGAGAATAGCATAACGAATAGTACGATACGATTTCTGATAATTGTCCACAGGCAATAATAAGTCAATTCCAAAAGCAGATTCTTTTATACTGAATGCACTTCCCCGCCATTGCTGTGGATAGTTTCGATTCAAGTGCAAAACATTCCAATTTGCGGAAAATCCATTATCTGAAATTGTACGAGAATCCGGCAGGAATGCTCCATTGAAACTTGGATGCTTCCAAGATGAATTAATATTGATGTCTGTAACTTTGCCAACCGGAGTAAAATATAGTAATTGGCTACCCTTCAAATCAATATAAAATGAAAAATTATAATCAGTACTGTCGTTTGGATTAATTGTAATTGGAGCATTTATACCATTGCTCACTACTTCGGTAGTAGGAACTCCAGGATTGAATGAGAACCTATCATCATTCCAATTCAGAACAATTTGTTTTTCTATTCCTCGCAAATCATTGATACCAACGGTTAATTGTGCTTTGTCGAATTGAATGGTATTTAGTGGCACATCTAAATTAGAGAACATATTAGAAGTGAATTTTCCAGAGATATTAATTTTAGAGTTATATACTACAATCTCAAAGATTCCTCTATATCTCATCTCCGGATTGAGGTTACCATTAATATTCAATTCATTCGGTAATATATGAATATATTCTCGAACTTGATTATATTTAGGTACACTATCATTTCTAGATGTATCCAAGTAGCTGCGATAGTATGGAATAGTTATAAACGGTCCTGAAATAGTTTGTTCGTGTGCCCATTTTGCACTAACTTCGGTAATAGCTTGCTTTTGAGTTCCTTCGCGTTCTGATATCATATTATTAATCATTTCCGCCGGAATCAATAGGAACAATGCAATAACAACTATGCTAATTATTTTAACATAAATTGTGTTCTTAAATGTTTTCATTTACGATCTTTTCATTAGTCTGTAAAAGTGATTAACAGTTTGCACGATTTCTACAAAAATACTCAGAATAATTTAATTAACAAAGGATAATTCTGTAATTTGTTAAATTTCTATAATGATAATTTCCTGTATGAGCAATTATTTCAATTATATGGAGTCCGATTAACTGAATCTTGGCTCGAATTTAATTTGATTTAGTAGTATTTTATCCTTATTTTTGATATATATATTTATGCACAATTTCGGAGAATGAGCTATGACGACGAGAAAAACAAAGATAATATGCACCATCGGCCCGGCAGTCGCCGGAGTGGACAATTTAGTACGATTAATAAACTGCGGTATGGATGCTGCTCGACTCAACTTTTCGCACGGTTCGCACGAAATTCATAAGCAAACCGTAGCAGACATCAGACAAGCAGCAGAGATTTGCGGTAAATATATTCCGATCTTGCAGGATTTGCAAGGACCCAAAATTCGTACAAGCATAGTAGAGGGCGGAGCTGTACCGTTAATTGATGGTGCGACATTCATAATTACCATGGATAATTTGGAATTCGGTACTTCCGAACGAGTAACCACTAATTATAAAAATTTGATTAATGAAGTCAGAGTCGGCAATACTATCCTCTTGGACGACGGATACTTGATACTTACCATTACTGCTATCAGAGGGAATGATATTATTACGCAGGTGGTTAAGGGCGGTGTGCTGAAAAACAATAAG
>CAZIIZ010000706.1:0-1870 GCA_964539225.1 uncultured Hyphomicrobiales bacterium
TCCGTATGGGCATTCGCTGTTGGCTAAGTGCTATTGGTCGGTAGTGTTCAAGAATACCGGAATGAAAAATTGGGTGCATTTCAGCGAGAAATACGGTATGCCGATACTGATGGGACAATATACTCGCGGATGCACAAGCGACGAAGCCGGACGCTTGGCTGATGCTCTGAGCGATATGACCGAGGATTCGGTAATCGTAACTCCGGCGGATATTAATATCACTCTGCACGAAGCGGCTCGGAATTCGTCGAGCGAACTCTATCGAGAGCTGATTAAATATTGCAATGCAGAAATCTCGAAAGCGATACTATCGCAAACGCTCACGACCGAACTTGATATGGGTTCGTATGCGGCGGCTCAAACTCATTATCAGGTGCGTCGAGAAGTAATCTTGAGCGATATTAAAATCGTCGAGCAGACGATAAATCAATTAATCGCATATTATGTAGAATTGAATTATGGCGTTCTAGCTCCGATATTCCGCATCAAAGCCGACGAAGAAACTAAAGCAGAACGCTTAGAAATTGATTTGAAAATCGCTAAAGAATCCGGCTATAAACTCAGCCGCCAATACTTGCAACGCAATTATGGCTTCGGCGATGGAGATTTGGAGTGAGAATATCGGGAAAAATAGTTGTGATATTCTGTCAGAAATACAATATTACTAACGTTTAACAGCTACGCTGTATAAGAATTTGAATTATCCTTTACTCCGTTAGGAGTTAAATGTTAGTAACTGAATGAATTACATCCCATAATAGTTTTAATATGGAATCTAAACATTATTTCAAAATAATTCTAAGCCGTTCTACGTTAATACATTTGAAGAATAAATAGCAAAATATTAGATCGGGAAATATGCGATATGAATACCAATATCAGAGAAAATATTAAACCAATGTCTTACCTAATGAATAATTCGCTCGAAGCAATTAAGAGCGTAAAAGAGACAAAAAATCCATTGATACTAACTCAAGATGGAAGTGCTTGCGGAGTATTTATGGATATGGACTCTTACCAATCAATGCTTGATGCGATTTCTATGTTGAAGATCATTCAAATATCTGAATCCGCAATTGCTAATAATGATATTTACGATTCCGGCGAAGTTTTTAGTGAATTAAGTAAGAATAAAGCTGAATTTGATAAACCACGCCTGCATTATTCTGATTTTAACTTTGCCCAGTTCCGGGAATTGGCTAAAGACTACAAAGGTAATTTAGCTGATGCCGTGTTAGACGAACGAGCCGAATATTTGATACATCCTCACTAAAATATATAATTATTATACGTCGAACTAAATAAATTGATTATGGACTCAGACTATTTAGATAAATTAGCTATTATTGCTTTGTTGGCTTGTATCGGCAAAATTATTTATTTGATAGTCAAATTTTTAATAGCTTTAATAGTGAAGAATGAACGAAAGCAATTCCTAATTTCTTTGGTAACTACTTTGTTATTACTGATAGTTGGTTTATATACTTTGCTTAGATTTGTGGCAGAAGGACTCAAACATGGGCGTTAATTATTGGGTTCAATATTTTGGGATCGTTGGGAGTGTTTTAGTATGGATTAATATTGAAAAGTAGAATGATAATTTTCAATAACAATATTATAATCGGTATTCTGAGTTAATTATTGTCAAACTAAATAAATTGATTATGAGTCCAATATTTGCCCAAGCATTTCTGATGGTTTCGTTTTTGACCGTTATTGGCTATCCTTTGTATTGGATTGTCAAATTCATAATTGCTAAAAAAGTGAACAACGAACGAAAACAATTTCTAATATCCTTAGCAATTACTTTGTTGCTAATACCAATAATTATAGTTGTGATTGCTCTGTATATAGCCTACTCAATTCAAAA
>CAZIIZ010000707.1:0-1868 GCA_964539225.1 uncultured Hyphomicrobiales bacterium
CTATCAGCGAAAATGTATTTATCTCGGACAGTTGCTCAATTGGCAAAAAAGCCTTACTGATGCCGAATATCAAACTTTGGCCAAATAAGCGAGTAGAAGATGGAGCCACGGTAACCGGTTCGCTCGTTCAAGAAGAAAAATGGATGCGTGAATTATTCTCTGACGCTCGGATTTCCGGTATTTCGAATATTGAAATTCATCCTGATTTCGGTGCGAAGCTCGGAGCTGCCTTAGGTATGGCTTTCGGTGCTAATAATATGATGTTAGCAAGTAGAGATCCGGATCCTGTGTCGAGAGTAATGAAGCGTGCAATTACTGCCGGCTTGGCTTCTGTCGGAATCGAAGTAGTCGATCTTCAGTTTACTTCTATTCCGCAAACTCGTCAAGAAATGCGTAGCGGTAAATACGTAGCCGGATTGCACGTACGACGCAATCCACGCAACCAGAACAACACTGATATAATTATCTTCAATAAAGAAGGACGCGATATTTCGATAAATCAAACTAAATCTATCGAACGCTATTTCTTCGGTGAAGATATTAAAAGAGTGCATCACAGCCAAGTAGGCGATTTGCACTATCCGGAACGTACGAATGAAATCTACGTTACTCGTGTAATTGAGCATCTGAATAAAGAAATAATCCGCAAACGAAAATTCAAAGTATTAATGGATTATTCTTACGGTTTAGCTTCTACGATAATGCCAAGTATTTTGGGCAAACTCGGTGTAGATGCCATCGCTCTGCACGGTTATGTGGATTCAAGCCGTTATCAAGGCGACCCCGCATTACTATCGCCTGAGATGGACGAAGTGCCAAAAATTATGAAATCAATGGGCTACGGACACGGATTTATGATCGAAGCCGGTGCTGAGAAAATTTCAGTAATCGACGAACGTGGCACTTGGTATTCACCAGTTCGTTTGCTCACTCTCGTATCTAAATTATTCTTAGAGACTCATAAGCATAGAGAACCGTACAAAATTGCGATTTCAGTAGCGGCATCAAGCGAAATAGAGAAAATGGCAATAGAACACAATGTAGAAGTCGTTCGGATTCAGAATTCACATTCTGCGATGATGGAAGCTACTCGCGACCCAAACGTTCTATTTGTCGGCGGCGTGTGGGGCAGTTTCATTTTTAGTGAATATTTATTCGCTGCCGATGGTATGTTCTCCGTTGCTCAGATTTTCGAGATGCTGGCTTTGACTAATTATCGACTTTCTCAATTGGATGAGATAATCCCTCGCCGCTATCAACAGCAAATTTTGGTTGATTGCTCGTGGGAATATAAAGGCTTAGTTATGCGTAAGCTGATGTATCATTCTCAAGATATGGATCGCGAGCTGATAGAAGGCGTTAAGATGTTTTTAGACAAAGAAAACTCTGTCTTGGTAATGCCAGACAAAGCAAGCCCTGGATTCGTAGTAATAGCAGAAAGCAATCAATACGAATCGGCTGTGATATTGGCTAAAAAATATCAAGCTCACGTGTTGAATTGGCAAATTGAAGACAACGATCAATAGTAATATAACCAAACATTCTTCCAATGCCTTGCCATATAATTTTAAAAGTATGGCAAGGCATTTTTTTAGCTACTTAGTTCTTATCAATAATTGACGACCGTTGCGAAACTCAGCAATCCTGTCTTTGTCATTCCTGCGGAACGAGTCTTCGAGTGGATGCAGGAATCTATAACACTTGTAATAGTAATGAGTTACTGATTGTAACACATTGATATGTATTTCTAGTTCTATTATTGAAATATTTTTAAATTGACTTTTACAACGGTCTGGATTTATTTTAGATTGTTCTGCAGATACGAATTTACCCAAAGCTCTATTTCCTCTTGCACTAATGCAAAAAGT
>CAZIIZ010000708.1:0-1868 GCA_964539225.1 uncultured Hyphomicrobiales bacterium
CATTGATTTGACTAAAGTCAATTCTAACATTCCGCAACTTGTTATCTGTAAGATTCAAATATTTAAGCCCTTGAAACGAATACAGGTTGCTCGGAAATTCTTTGATTTTATTGCCGGCGAGGCTTATGTTCTCGACATTCCGAGGAATATCGTTGGGCAAAGTTTTTAGCTTTTGATTGTCTAAATTAATTATTTTTGTATTGCTTTTCAACGAAGGACTTATCAATTGCTTCTGATAATCTAAATTTTTCAGATTATCATTTATCAATTCTAAAGGTAGCGGAGAACCGTCTTTTTGAGTGATTATTTTCGAGAATCCTTGGATAGCACTATTCAAACTTTTATTGGCTTCCTCTAATAATCCTAAGTCTCGATAAATATAATAATAGGATTCGTCGATGGCTGCAGACCAATATTTGCTTTCACGATTATTGTTAGTATTATCAATTACAGACTTGCTTCGTTTTAAAAATGTCAGTGCATTTTCATAATCTTTAGCTTCGCGATAAGTATTTGAAAGCTTAATAAACTTAATCGCATCTGAAAATGTATCGGAATCTGCAAATAAATAATTCCCTAATAATAGCAATACAATTAACATCACTATTGTATTTTTCTTTTTCATATTATTTAAACTTTATCTTAATTGATTAATTCGTTTTTCAAAATTTAATTATTTTATCAGAATAGAGCAAACTCTTATGGCATTTCTATACTACTTTGCCAAAGTGGAAATTTCAAACCGATAGAAAAATTGGTTACCCACGATTTGTCAATCAAGTATTGATTGTCGCCAAGCAATACAAGCTTTTTATTAAATTTATTAAAATTAAAATCTCCGAAAACCTCGAAAGGAAAATATTTACTAAAATTTCGTACGCTTAGCTCAAATTTTAATATATTACCAAATGCTGTATGATTGTCGAATCCGGTGTTAGCTGTTTCAGATATAGAATGGAAATATCCGAATCCTATTTTGAAATTAGCATTGAAATCTTCAATCTTCATCAATTCGTCTAAAGCAATATTAGCAGACACACCGAACGAAAATCTATTGATTTTACTCGATATAGTCATGCCGTTATTAGCAGTAACGTCATTGATTAAATAAGAATAGTCAGTCCAAAAATCCAGTATTCGCCCGAAACCAAATAATTTGCCAGGATTCACATTTATTCCAATTCCAGGAGATAAATATTCCTGAATATTATTAGTCTCGAAATTATGCTGAGTGCCGAACAATGATAATGAAAAAATTGGGTATTGATGCCCATCCGATAGTAGTATGGATTTGTATAGCTCTAATGCGGATTTTTGATTTTCTTCTAATTTTTTATCAAATTGCACTTTTAAACTGTCAATTTGAAGCATAAGGCTTGAATAGCGATTTTTATAATAATCAGCATTGGATCCATTGATGGAATTGCGGAAGTTCTCATCTTCTAATGATGTAGTCTTTTTTTCTAAAGCGATTATTTTATCTCGTAATTCTTTGATTTTTTGTGAGCCTTCTCCGTCGGGTAAAGCAGTAATTTGGTCTTTTAACTTTTGGGCTATATTATAATATTTTTTTAATATTTTAAATTCTACAGATTCCAAATCGTCAATACTCGGAATCATTATTTGAGCTATTGGTTCTGCACCGAGATATTTTACCTGAGCAGAATACATTGCAGAAATCTTATAGTATTCTAACATTTTCCCATAAAACCAAGCATCACTGTCTTCATAATTCTGAAATTCGGTCAAGGTCGGGAAAGATTCTAATTCGGTTATAGGCTCTGCACAATAAGTATAATTCGTACACATAAGCACTACAATTATGCCAACTAAATATTTCATATATAAACCTCTTAGTATAATATTAT
>CAZIIZ010000709.1:0-1862 GCA_964539225.1 uncultured Hyphomicrobiales bacterium
ATAAAATATCCATAATTACCACTTGTCCTAAACAATAATTCTTTATTATTTGTTCGATTATAAATATGATAGAACTGATTTGGAAGAAATTTCATATTCTTAAGCCTTTCATTCAAGAATTCTTCTACTAATATTCATCGTTCTCAAACCTTCCAACAGGTTAAGCAACAGTCAGAAGGTGATTATTTACATATTATTCTCTTCTACCTTCGGAAGGTTTCTTAACCCTTCCGAAGGTTTAGAATCTCACTTCCAAAATTTTAGAATATCTCTAACCCTTCCGAAGGTTTATAAATTACCTACTGCAAGTTCGCCCTATCAGCAGGAATTATTTTAAATAATTTATCATTTGGTCTTAGCTTTTCGGCATAGTGAATAGAGAATTCTGTTCCTTTTTCTACTTTATCAACGTTTAGCCTTGAAACTCTCATTTCTGTAATTTCCATCTCTACTACTCCCGTTGTCGGTCCGGTAATTAATATTTTATCGCCGATTTCCAAAGTATCTGATGCTAACTTGAGTGCAACGGCTTCTACATTTGCATAATACTTTACAACTTTTCCAATTTGAACTTTGCGAGTGGTAGCTTGCGATCCATAACGATTGCTCCATTCTCCCATAGTCTGACCAAGATAATATCCATTCCAAAAATCTCTATTGAAGACTGTTTTTAGTTTTGCTGTCCATTTATCAATATTTTCTTGTGTATATTCATCGGCAAAATAAGCATCAACAGCGTTATGATAAGTCTCAGTTGCTGTTTTCACGTACTCAGGAGCTCTTCCGCGACCTTCAATTTTCAAAACAGAAGCTCCGGCTTCAATTATTTGATCTAAAAATGAAATTGTGCATAAATCTTTTGGCGACATAATATATTTATTATCTATTTCCAATTCATTTCCTGTATCATTATCAGTTACAGTATATGATCTACGGCATGTTTGCAGACAAGTGCCTCTATTAGCAGAAAAATTCTTTTCGTGAAGACTCAAATAGCACTTACCGGAAACTGCCATACACAAAGCACCGTGCACAAATATTTCAATTTTGACTAATTCTCCCTTCGGACCCCGAATATCTTCTTCTTTGATTTTATCACAAATTGCTTTTACTTTATCGAGCGATAATTCCCGAGCAAGCACGATTACATCAGCGAATCTTGCATAGTATTTAACTGCCTGAATATTGCTTACATTTAACTGCGTCGAGATATGAACTTCAATGTCCATTTGTCGAGCCATATCAATTACTGCCATATCGGAAGCAATTATAGCCGTTACTCCTGCTGCCTTTGCTGCGGTTAGAATTAGCACTAATTGCTGAATTTCTTCATCATACATAATTGTATTTACAGTTAAATAAGATTTGACTCCACGTTCATTGCAAAGTCGTACAATCTCTTGAATATCTTCTATCGAGAAATTATTTGAAGAATTTGCTCTCATATTCAAATTTCCGGCTCCGAAATATACCGATCCGGCTCCGCCCTGAAGTGCCGCCATTAGTGAATCAAAAGATCCTGCTGGCGACATTATCTCTATATTATTAGCTTTATTTATAGCTGTCATTATTCTTTTCGTTTATTTGTTAAAATACAAAATTACTACTTTTTTTAGAGCTATCAAAGCAATGAAATATTATTCTAGGATTGCAACTACTCAGTCGGCGGAAAGTGTACAATTTTGGGTAGGAGTATTTATAATATAAAATGTTGCATTCTTTTTATCAATGGGGTACAACAAAAATTAAGTCGGATGAGAATTAAACGGAGAAATCTACAGCGAAATGCCAAAAAATAAAATTAGTTGTTTCGGACTTTAATAAGTTTAAAAAGACAACTACTCAACACATAAATAAGGAAT
>CAZIIZ010000710.1:0-1860 GCA_964539225.1 uncultured Hyphomicrobiales bacterium
CATTGATAATTGCTAAATCTCTGAAGCTTTGGGGTTCTTCTGCACGGATTTCAGCAATGTATTCGAATATTTGTTTAGCTAAATCATACTTCTTCAAATTCTGTAATTTATATCCTATCAATCGCATAAACTCTTGATTTTCATCTCCGAGTTCTGCTATATTCGTAATTACTTCTTCCGCATCTTCTAAGTTATTTATCTGAGTCAATAATTCCGCTACGTCTATATAATATCCAATAGCATTTACAAATTTAACTTTATTATCTAAGTATTTATCCCAAAATGCTTCGCCTTCTAATGCTTTCATTTCAGCGAAGTATGCTTCGGATGAAGAGTAAACAGATAATTCTGTCTTTGATTCCACTATCGGTATAGCTTTCCCTTGGATATGATTTGCAGAAGAATTAATACTAACCGGTCTCAACGGAGCTGATTGTCTGATGTCATCATTTGATACTTCTTCGTGTTTTGTTTCCAATTGAATGAAATTATCTGATTCTGGAATTTGTTCTTCTATAGCAGTAGCTTGCACTTGTGTTCTGCCAACAACTGTAGAGCTTTGAGTCCTTGATAAACTACTACTTTCTTTATTCAAAGGTGCATATTCTCGGTCTTCTGTAACTTGTACAGTATTTGTGCCACCATTTAGCGGGTTGGACAATTCTATTCCGTCTAATCTGACGGCAGTTTCTTCAGCACGAGAACCACGAATAGTGTAATATTCGCTTACGCTTGGGTCAACTGCAGCTCTTCTAAGAATTTCCGGTACTTTCTTCTTATCATATAGTATTAGATTTATTGTTCCGGACGCAATCCTACTATTATCAATTTTTTCTGTCAATAATATAGGTGCATTTTCCGAATCTAAACTTATTCTTAATGTATCTATATCAATTATTTGTTTGTCAGAAATAATTACTCGTATTGTTCTTTCATAATTTAAATATGAAATTTTAATTTTTGTATTTCCACAGGGAATATTATTTAAAGTAAATCTACCCGTATTATCAGTTGTGGTCTCTTTATTCGTACTTTCAATTCTCAATTTCGATCCAACAGCTATAGTATTATCATCAATAACGAGAATACCGCTCATTGTACCTCCAACAGTACATTGACCATTCGTCAAACTATCAATCAATCTCGCATCTTCTTTCCTAATACTATCAATCTGTCTCAACTCTTCTTTTCTAATACTATCCCTAATAAAGTTTTCAAGATATTCAGTATTATACCATGCTTTTCTCATCTTAAAATTATCTATCAATCTTTCTAAATTCAGATTTGTATTTTTTTTCGCATATTTAGTTCTTTCTTCCTCAGCCTTTTTATCATTTTCCATATACAAAGAGTAGGCTTCGTATAATACTTTATCACTTTTCGGTGGTTCAATTTTGTATCGTAAGTAATCTCTCGCTGTTTCTAATACTATCAGCGAAGTATTTTGGCTAACGATATTATATTTCTGACCGATGGCGAGCATTTCTGCTTTGTTCTTTTTAGAATTCTCGGCAAGATTGTCTAATTTCTTTTTTGCCCAAATTCTGGATAAAACGCCGGATTCAACTTTATTGGTTTTGGAATCAATTGTAATCGCTTCTGTTTTCTCAATTTTATTGCCATAACCGAAATTTAATTTGAGCTGTACTTGGTCGGATTTCATTTTTCCGGCGATAGATAAATCCTGAGTTAGATTCTGCGAGCTTCGCGGAAATATTTCTTCCGTTTCTGTCGCATTATTATCAATTGAAATCAGACGATATTGCTTTTCAGTTAATATTTTCAATGCTGATTCTATTTCTGAGTTCAATAAATTTATATATGATCCGCCGGAATTATTAGCAATATCGTTTAAGTAAA
>CAZIIZ010000711.1:0-1860 GCA_964539225.1 uncultured Hyphomicrobiales bacterium
CTCAAAGACTTAGATTCCTGCATCCACTCGAAGACTCGTTCCGCAGGAATGACAACTCAGAAAGTTATATATAATGGTTAGACATTAATAACCAATATCTTGAATATTTCTACAAAAAATACTGATAATTCATAAAAATTCCTTAAATTGCGTTACTATAATAATTTGTATAATTTATCATTGATAATGCTATGCTTATTTCTGTTAATAGACTTAAAGAACTGATAGAATTTGATTATTCCCCGGCGGAATTAGATAAAATCTTGACTATGCTCGGCATCGAAGTCGAAGCGATTTACGATTACTCCAAAAAGTACGAAAACTTCTTCATCGGCGAAGTGCTATCCAAGGATAAGCATCCTCAAGCCGATAAACTCTCGCTCTGCACTGTTCGCTTCGGCGAAGGCTTGCACAACACAGTAGTGTGCGGTGCTCCGAACGTAGCGGCTGGACAGAAAATTGTATATGCTTCGCTGAATGCCGTAGTGCCTCAGGGCGGTTTCAAAATCGAGAAACGCAAAATCCGTGGTATCGAGTCCAAGGGTATGATTTGCTCTCAGCATGAATTAGACTTAGGCGAAGACACAAGCGGAATTTGGGTGCTGCCGGAAGATGCCATAGTCGGCACTAAATTAGCCGATTACTGCAATACGAACGACACAATTCTCGAAATCAGCGTTACGCCGAACCGTCCGGACTGTTTGAGCCATTTCGGTATCGCTCGCGAAATCGCTGCATATAAAAAATCAAAATTCACCAAACCAGAAATTAAATTAGAACGCAGCAATGACGCTATCGAAAACTTCATCAATGTAGAAATCGAAGCAGCGAACCTATGCCCTAAATATTATGGTTTGGTAATCAAAAATGTAAAAGTTCAGCCGTCGCCCGAATGGTTGAAACAGAAAATCGTGATGCTCGGTTTGCGTCCGATTAATGCTATCGTCGATGCTACTAATTACGTAATGTACGAAACCGGACAGCCGCTTCACGCATTCGATTTGAACAAAATTGCTCAAAATAAAATCGTAATCAAAACAGCAAAAGACGGCGATAAATTCACTGCTCTCGACGATAAAGAACGTACACTTGACGGCGAAATGATGATGATATGCGATGGCGAAAAGTCAATCGCAATAGCAGGAGTGATGGGCGGAGCTAATAGCGAAATCGACAATAATACTACCGATATATTTATCGAGTCTGCGTATTTCAATCCGACTTCCGTTCGCAGAACGTCTAAAAAATTGAATTTATCGACTGACGCTTCATATCGCTTCGAGCGTGGTGTCGATCCGCAAGGTATCGAATACGCCGCTCAATATGTAGCTCAAATTATTAAATGCACTTGCGGCGGCGAAATCGCCAAAGGCGAATGCAATCTAATCGCTAAAGAAGTTCCGCAGAAGGAAGTTACTTTGCGATTCGAGAAAGCCGTAAATCTAATCGGCGAGAATATCGCTCCCGACACTATGATAGAAATGCTAAAAGCCTTGGAATTCGGAATTATTGAGCAAGACGACAAGCAAGTGAAATTAGCCGTGCCGACTTATAGAGTGGATGTCGAAATCGAAGTGGATGTAATCGAAGAAATTGCGATTATACACGACTACGATAAAATTACTCCACGCTTCAGTACGAATATCAGCTTCGGTTCGGGCTTAGACAAAACGACTTTAGCTATGCCGAAAATGCGTCCTTCTATTCGCAATTATTTCGTGCAGTCGGGCTTCATAGAAATTCTAACTCAGAATATTATCGATCCGGCTTCGGCTAAAATGTTCATCGAAGAACCAATCACGATAGCAAATCCGCTCGGCGAAGAAATGTCTGTGATGCGTCCGTCATTGCTTCCGTCTA
>CAZIIZ010000712.1:0-1856 GCA_964539225.1 uncultured Hyphomicrobiales bacterium
TCTGAAGAGCCAAGTATATTGTCGTCGTATTGGGAGTGCAGTTTATAGTGGATATCCCATTCAATTTTATTATATTCTTTGGCTAATGAATTATTAGCACTTAAACAAAATGCCAAAAGCATCAAACTTGAAAATATATTTAGCTTGTTTTTCTTCACATTATTTCCTTGATTTGTTTGCAGATTTTGTAGGTAATAATAATTTTCCAAGCAGAGAATTCTTGGATTTATCCATAGGAATAATTTCGTAACTATGCTTGCCTTCTGGCACCTTTATTATAAAATCTTTAGCCTTGCCGGGCATAAGTGTTTCATCGTCTTTATAGTATGTAGCGACAGATCTTTCGGTGCTAATCAAATATGTATTCAATAGTTTTCCGTCTTCTTTTACGGAAATCCTGTAATTCAATCTTCCTCGCATCTCGAAATTATTTTCATTTCTCGACAATACTCTTAATTGAGTTGGACCGCTAACTGTAATTTTCAAAGGATTTGATTTAGTGAATCTATGATATGGAACGGGTTTGTCGTCGGTTATTAATGTTATCATTTCTGATTTGCTCTCAGGCTGAGTCTCTTTCCAAGCATCTTTTTTTTCTTTTTTGGGATTAAAACTGATTCGTACTATCACTTCCGATTCTGAATCTTTTAATTTCAACTTGATAGTATGGTAGCCGCTTCCGAGATTTAATTGATGAGATTTTGTCTTGCTGGCTTTTATAGACGAGTTTGCTGAGATGCTGGCTTTTTCGTCAATAGCTTTATTATTCGCTTTTATAGTCTTAGCAGACTCACCGTCAACTGTATAAAGTATTTCGTAATTAGCTACTTGCTGATTGGTTAGCAACTCTCTTGTCGAAAATTTCATTTCGCCGGGACCGTCTATTGAGATGACAGTTGCAGTATCTTTAGAAAGTCTGTAATACGTTCTGCTCTTGTTGTTGACTAATAGTTTAACAATTTTTTTATGTGTGGTCGGCTTTACTGATTTAGATTTAGATATAGCCGGCACGAATGCCAATACCAGCAGAATCATACAAATAACATGTCGGAAGTATTTGGATGCTTTCATTACAATTCCTCCTCAATTTCTTTTTCATTAATAATTTCCGAGCCTAAT
The DNA here is from genome assembly GCA_964539225.1 of uncultured Hyphomicrobiales bacterium. Taxonomy (GTDB): domain Bacteria; phylum Bacteroidota; class Ignavibacteria; order Kapaibacteriales; family UBA2268; genus CALLXS01. The sequence continues at coordinate 1,120 of CAZIIZ010000712.1, forward strand.
TTATTATTATTTCGGTCGTGATATACGAAAAATCCGATAGTTAATACTAAAATGCCCAATAGTGAATATACTAAACTTGTATTATATTTTAAAGTAGTATAGAGTTTACCAATTCCCGGTTTAGGCAATGGATATGGATTGTTTTCTAATTCATATTCTCGCATCAAGGTAGAGAGATTTTGCAAGTGAATTATCGGAATCCCTTTTTTGCCCATTTTAATCATTGTACCTTCAATTGGGAAATTCTTTTGGGGTAATTGTAGCGACAAACCTGTAGGAATCATATCGCCATTGAGAGAGCTGCCTAAGCTGGCTAAACCGCCACCTACGTTAATATAAGCTTTAATTGGCTGTTGCATTGCGGCTTTGTCGTATTGTACCATCCTTTGGGCTATATTGTTGGTTAGCGATTCGTCGTAAATCATCGTTAATTGATTCCTTTGAATTGCTTCTTTCAATAATCTTCTGCCTTCTGGGCTTAGTCCGCGACCAAAATCAGAGCCACCGCCCATAGAAGCAGCAATAGAACGATTATGGAATATCCCAGCGTCTATTAACACTTTCTCCATATCGAGCCAAGTGAAATCGGGGTCATTCGCTCCCCAATTAGAGGCTCCGACGGAACTAATAATAATTGGATCAAGCTGCAAAGTTTGCACCGCAGCAATAGTTGCTATATTCAGTGCAGGCAGCGAACCGGTTAGAGCGATGGCGATTTTATCACCTTTTTGAAGATT
>CAZIIZ010000713.1:0-1839 GCA_964539225.1 uncultured Hyphomicrobiales bacterium
CTTTGGCAATAACGATAAATACTGTCATTCCGGTTTTGTGAGTCTTCGAACAAATCGTTCTTACGATTCAGCGTAGCTAAATACCGGAAATCAGTCTTCGGATTCAGCGTCGCTAATCTATTATCTTAGAGTTTTGATTCCAGTCGGTAGTTCGCTTGTATTATCAAGTGCTTAGATTAGCTACGCTGAATCCGAAGACTGATTTCCTGCATCCACTCGAAGACTCGTTCCGCAGGAATGACAACACTAATAGATGTGTATAATGGTTAGCTTAAGTAGGGGTCGAAGCTCTTCCTATAGGCTATTTTCGAGTCGTACTCCTGGAATATATGGCGAGAGCCGAAGCCGATAGATTTGGAGTTATTGAATTGCATTATTTGGCTGTGAATAAATTTGGAGTAGAAAGTCTTGCGTCGATAAAGATTTTAAAATCAAGGACTAACGGATAGACAGATTCTATAAAATCTTGACTGACTTCATCAATATCTTCATACCTAATTTCAACTCCGCAGGTATTAAGGTCGATCAACTTAGAATCAATAAATATATCAAAATTTGAATCGAATTTCGAGCATTCCTTGAGCAGAAACGGGATATTATGAGTGCGGGCAACAGTCTGATTATTGCTAATCAAAAAAGCTTTGAGACATTTCTCGACAAATTGCTGAAAATGGAAACAAATCATATCGTACGCTGGGTTTTCGGTTCGCAATTCTCCAACGGCAATTTTTAAATCGCTTTGGGCTTTTTTTAGATATTTCTCGCTAAGATTTAATGTCATAACACTATACCTTCTTTTTTGATGTTCCACGATAAAGTATTGGGAATTTCACTCTCGACTTCAAATTCCGCCATTCCTTTCACTATCAAGTCCATCGGCAATAAAGCATCGCTTTTGTACAATTCTCGGAATATTTCGCTACTTAAATGAGTTTTGGAGTTAAACGACATTTCCTGATTAACCAGTAGGCACAAATCATAGTCGCTCGCCGAATCATAAGACTTCCCGGCTCTCGACCCGAATAGCATCAACTTCGCATAGTCAATTTCTTGCCCTGCCAAGTAGCTTTTTATTTTGTTCGCCGTATTCTCTAAATTGCTCATATAATTCTTTACGTTTATTCGATTTATTAGACTTTTTCGCACCGGATATATTTTATTTATTGTATTCAAACTTTATCATGTCAGGTAAACTATCCTTATTCGTGTAATTTACAATACCATCCAATGTAATCTGTCTGAGATCTAAGTATTTATAAACGCCACGAAATTCTGGAAATTCTCTTTCAATAGCATGTTTGGGAAGAGTTGAATAAATCGTATCTGTAAATTGATCAATTCCCCAATTATAGGATAGTGGATAACTAGAATAAGCCTCAAAAGCTTCATAATCGTCAAGTTTTGTATCAATTGCCTTATTATGCCATCTAATCGCAAAGCATTTTTTTTCATTTGAATGTTTGTCCAAGTCCATCTTAACCCTAATGTAATTATGCCACATTCCCCTCGGAAATTCAAAAAAATAGTATTGTACGAATTTATACCGAGCTTCACTGTAGCGTGAAAGCTGCTTATCACCAGCATTATTTGCATCTTCCCAAATGAAGTAAAAAGGAAGGGTTGACATACGATATACATTAGAAAAAATTATTCTATAATTGCAGTCCTCTACTTGAATAGTATCAAATCTTGATGTAGGAAAATAATCTTTTCTATTCTCGTAAAATTTTTCTAAACCTTTGTATAAATTATAATCTAAAGGTCTTAATTCGTTCTTCTTGTGGCAAGAAGTCATAAAGAATAATGCAGGCATTGTAAGAGAGATACAACTGGAGGTCG
>CAZIIZ010000714.1:0-1838 GCA_964539225.1 uncultured Hyphomicrobiales bacterium
TATTGAATTGCGTCTTGTGCTCTTTTTAATTTCGCAACAGAAACCATACGCATTGCTTGCGTAATCTTTGATGTATTCTGTACAGAGGTTATTCTCTGCCGTATATCTCTTAATGTAGCCATTCGCTATTACCTTATATTTTATATATATATTATATAATTCTTTATATTATCTTACAACTCTTTGACAAATAATTCTGAACATAATCAGCTACGCTTGCCTCTAAACTCATATAGTTATGTTCAATTCCGGATTGAACTAACTTGTCCGCTTCGGCTTGAGTATAATTTTGATATTGTTTAGCAAGCGATTCCGGCATATCAGTATATTCGATTTGCGAAGGCTTGCCCATTGCTGCAAAAGTAGCATTAGCTAATTCATTCCACGAGCGAGCTTTGCCGGTGCCGAGATTATATATTCCGCTGAATTTATTGCCTAAAAGGAACATCTTCCACATTACCTCGACGGCATCTTTTACGTAAACGAAATCACGCATTTGACCGCCGTCTGAGTATTCAGGAACAGTTGATTTGAATAATCGTACTTTTCCGGTTTCAGCTATCTGATGATATGCTTTATACACCATACTTGTCATACTGTCTTTATGATATTCATTTGGTCCGAATACGTTGAAATATTTCAGTCCAATTACCTTATCAATATGCCCATTAGCTATCACCCATTGGTCGAATAAATGCTTAGTCAGACCATATACGTTAAGCGGTTCAAGATTCTCGAATGATAAATCCGAATAACCTTGCTGACCGTTACCGTAGGTGGCGGCACTGCTGGCATACATAAACGGTATATTATTTCTAATCGCAAATTCGGCTAATTCAATGCTATAGCTTAGATTGTTATCCATAATATAATCGGCATTACGCTCAGTAGTTTTCGAGCAAGCACCGAGATGGATAATATATTCTATAGATTTCGGCTGATATTTGCCTTTGGCTAATTTCTTGCGAAATATATCTTTATGTTCAAAATAGCATAAACCCTTGCCCAATAAATTTTTCCATTTATCAGACTCGGCTAAATGATCTACAACTACGACATCGCCGTAGCCATTTTCATTCAATTTATGTAGGAAGCAGGATCCGATGAATCCTGCTCCTCCTGTCAAAATTATCATATTAATTCAAGCCTAAGCCTGCTTTAAATTGAGCTGTAAATCTATCAGTTAATTCTTTCAATTTTGCTTCAGTTTCTTTAGAGATTTCTTTAGTACTGATAATAGCTACTAACAAATCCTTGTGCATATTCTCTAAATGCTCTAAATAGTCGTGTTCGAATTTAGTTACGTGAGTAGTAGGCATATCGTCGCAATAACCATTAGTTACTGCCCAAATCAATGCGATTTGATTTTCTACTTTCATCGGCACGAATTGTTTTTGTTTCATAATTTCAGTCAATTTAGCTCCTCTATTCAATTGGAATTGAGTAGCTTTATCTAAATCTGAACCGAATTTAGCGAATGCTGCTAAGGCACGGAACTGAGCTAAATCCAATTTCAACGGACCTGATACTTTTTTCATCGCTTTAATCTGAGCATTACCGCCTACGCGAGAAACCGAAATACCAATATTCAATGCCGGACGAACGCCTGCATTAAACAAATCCGGCTCTAAGTAAATCTGACCATCTGTGATGGAAATTACGTTAGTTGGGATATAAGCAGCTACGTCGCCTGCTTGAGTTTCGATTACCGGCAATGCAGTCAATGAACCGCCGCCTAATTCAGCATTGAATTTAGCAGCTCTTTCCAATAAACGGCTATGCAAATAGAATACGTCACCAGGATATGCTTCACGTCCTGGAGGTCTTCTTAATAACAA
>CAZIIZ010000715.1:0-1838 GCA_964539225.1 uncultured Hyphomicrobiales bacterium
ATTGTTTGATACTGCCCAATAACTAATACCATAGTTATAATCACTAATTATTTCCATAGTATAGCAACCTTCGGCTAAATCTAATACATCTTTGTATTTAATATTAGCTGAAACGTTATTCCTATCGACTACCATTTTACCATTCATATCCTTGACTGTCATGTGAATTGATTGTGCAGAGTTCTTAGGAGTTAGTAGCTCTAAAGCACTTCCTTTTTCAATTATATCCGGTAAATTGAATGAAGTAGTCATAGCATCGTTTGCAGAATATTCGTCTTGAGTGCCATTGGGTTCAGATACTTGTACTGTAAATTTCTTTTGCCCATCGCCTAACCAAAATAGGGAAGAGCCAATAGGTAATTCAATAGTATCTTTGATGTTTGAAGCGATGGAACCAGTCCAATCATAAGTTTGTTGAGCACCGCCTGATACTCCATAATTGAATTTTAATTTAGTTAAATTGTCTTTACCATTATTTCGTATCACGATTTTCGGACCGGCACAAGTAGGATTTTTCCTTGAATAAAGAGGAAAACTATTCGGAGCAAATACATCATATACTTCTGCATCGACTTGATGAGTTTGATCTCCGTATTCCAATAATTGCATAGCGATAATATAATTTCCATTGCCCATTCCTAAATTATCGGTTGGGACAGGAGTAATGGAATAATTAGTTTCGAAAGAATTGCCTGTAAATAATTTGGATACTTCAAATTCATTCTCTTTGACTACATCGCCCGGACACCAACCTTCGCGTGATCCCGGCCAAGTACCTCCTTGAGGGAATACCGGATTCAATGCACAATCGTTTTCTTGCCAAATTTTCCAATTTATATCGCCTTCAGAGAAGCTTAGAGTATGAGTGTTCGCTTTCCATTCGCAGCAATGGGGATAAGCCATATTATTGCTTTGATGCCCATGCCCGGTGATTCTGGTTTTAACCTTTGTTTGCTTTGTATTTGGATCTAATGGGATAGAGGCATAAGACAACACCTTGTCGGCAGATAAATCCTTATAAGTATAATCTCCGTAAGAACCCCATATTTCGGTCATTTTAACAACATTGCGCGGAGGAATTCCTTTGTAAAAATCAAAACTGACATCTAACAATTCTTGTAAATTGCCGGCAGATAAATCGACATCGCCTTTTAAATAATCTACATAATCGGTTACATCATATTGCCAAGTGAAGCCTTCTGGACCTAAATCTAATCCAATACCATAAGGAGTGATGAATCTACCAATTTCAATATCTTGAATTACCGGAGTAGGAGCCGTGCTGTAATCTAATTTTTGATTAGTAATTGTAGCATCACTGCTACGGAATACTGAATCAATAGGAGTGCCTGCTTCATTGTAAGTGTAATAATAACCTTCTCGCCATGCTTTAGAAATATTTTTAATTACTGGTTTGTGGTCAACAATTTCATATTCTGCCAAAGATAGCATCGGGGCTGTAGTAGTAACAGTATAAGGCAGAGTATCATTTTGTCTTTGAAATGTGCCAGAAATTAATTGTAATGCAGGAGATTTAGAATTACTGCTCTGCATAAATAATTGATCAGATTTCAGAGCTTCGATATCAGGCAGACCGTATAGGTTAGCATTATTCAATTTAGGACCATTGTCCGGCACTTGAAATTCATTAATATTTTCGAATGAATAGTTCAGTAGTAAGTTGCTGTAGCTCGGATGTTCGTTTGTGATAGATTTCGAATTCCAAGATTTAATTTCATCAGCGGTCAAATTTTAATCCCATGCACGTACATCAGTAACGCACCAATTAAAACAAGAGCCTCCCCATTCAATCGCAGAACCAGAAAATTGAAAATCGT
>CAZIIZ010000716.1:0-1831 GCA_964539225.1 uncultured Hyphomicrobiales bacterium
TATAATGGCAATTATTCTTCTATATCTAATCTTCTATGTATATAAAAAATAGAATACTATGAAAATCTGTCAAGTAATTAGCAGCAATATCCCAATCTTACCAACGGGGCAACGTCGCTGGGGAGCATTGGAATTAATCATGGATGAATACACAAAACATCTTCGCACAATGGGTCACGAAGTGGATATTAAATATCTAAATGAAGTGCAACCTAATCAATATGATATAGTGCATATCATGGTGGCTAATCTTTGTATCGAAGCGGCGAATAGAGGAATAGAATATATTTATAGCCTGCACGACCACTCATCTTTCCATGCAGGAAAAGACAGCTTCAATTATAGACAGCAATTAGAAGCCATAAAGCGTTCCGTATTTTCTATTACGCACGCAGAGTATGTTATAGACTACTTCAATGAAACGGATAAGCTTTTCTTTTTAAGACATGGAGTTGATACAGATTACTACCAACCTGATTCCAGTCTCAGCACCTCCGATGAATATTTTATAATACACAAGTTGTTATGTGTCGCAAACAACGGTTTGATGTGAGACACTTCGTTTGACCGAAAAGGTTTTAGACTCGCCATTGAAGCTGCAAAAGAATTGAATTTACCTATTACGATTGTCGGAGCAAACGAGAATAAAAAATTCTTTGAAGCGCATCGAGACTTACTTGAATACGACAAGCTAACCGTTATTGATACCAACATTACAGAAGAAGAGAAATTAAGAATCATGCAGGAGCATACCATATTTGTACATCCTTCGATGTTAGAATACGGATGCCCTAATCTTTCTGTTTTAGAAGCTGCATCATGCTGCCTACCAATAGTCGCTACTAACAAAGGAGCAGAGCCTTTAATCGGGATGAGTAAATTAGAAGAACTCACTACCGAAGCTGTTGTCAAAGGAATTAAGGATGTTATCTCTTGGTATAGCATAGCAGTTTCTGATATGAAGAAAGTTCGTGAGCAATACAACTGGATATGGGTAGTAAAGCATCTGGAGAAAATGTATGAAGCATCATTACAAACAAAGCACTACAATTCCAATATCATTAGAGAGAAATACATTAACACCTACAACAAAGAGAAATGATAACATACAATATGAGTCATGTAAACGGATTGTATTTTCATTTATATGACGATGAAAAGCCAGATAGAGAATACGATGTGGATTTTTTTGATAATGAGTTAAAGAAATCTATCTATACTGCAAAGCTGAAGAATAATTGCTGGGCGAAATTAGACAGGCAATACTTATCTAATATTACCGTGTATGTGAGATATAAAGAGCGGACGATGACTCAGGTTGACCTACTTAACGAAATCAGGGGCAAACGTGTTCTAATCACATTAGAAAGCAGTGCTCTTGGCGATTCGATTGCTTGGATGCCGTATTGTTTAGAGTTTGCGCAGCTTTATGGGTGTGAAGTAATTGTTTCAACTTTTAAGAATTTCTTATTCGAGAAAGTTTATCCAAAGTTGAAATTTTCTCCAAGAGGCTCGATTACTCAAAATATTTTCGCTCAATTTAAAATCGGCTGGGATTTCGATAAGAATAAGGAGCGTGAGAATGTAGTAACCATTCCTTTGCAAAAAACAGCCTCTAACGTGCTGAACCTTCCTTTTAAGGAAATAGTGCCAAGAATTGATTTTACGCCAAAGGAGCGACCTATGAGCGAGAAATTCGTGGCTATTTCGATTCATTCTACTGCTGCACTGAAGCTTTGGCATTACTGGCAGGAAGTTGTCGACTTTTTAAATGCCGAAGGTTTTAAGGTTATCGAAATTTCTGATACGCCGAAAACGCATAAATCATTTC
>CAZIIZ010000717.1:0-1829 GCA_964539225.1 uncultured Hyphomicrobiales bacterium
CTGTCGCCATAGGCAGCAGAACCGCCCCATTTACTTCCTATACCTTCGGTAAATAAATACTTATGCGTATCCATTTTCCAGCATCCCGAATAAGCAGGGATACTGAAGAGCAATATAAATATTAAAATTAGCAATTTTTTCATATAATTTTCTTCTTCATAATTAATAGTAAATAGTTTGATTTTTATATGTTCGCAAATTAAGGAAAGTTCGGCGGATAATCAAGAGGAAAATTAGTATAATTTAATGCGACAAACCTTCGGAAGGGTTAAGAAACCTTCCGAAGGTTTGTATGGAAATACTATTCTACGACTATTTTACAATACTGCACTCGATCAATAACACTCTATACAGTTCTGTGCAAAGTAGTTGCATTGGCTTGAGCAGTCGGAGTAACTACTATAGTCTGAATCATTACGTGGCTCTTGCGAGTGGCAGCATAAACAGCAATATCGGCAATATCCTCGCCGAATAATGGAGTTACGCCATTATAAACAGTTTTAGCTCTTTCTGTATCGCCGTGGAAGCGTACTTCTGAGAATTCAGTTTCGACCATTCCTGGATCTATTTCGGTTACTCGCACTCCTGTGCCGTTCAAATCTATAGCCATACCTTTAGATATTGCACGGACGGCGTGCTTCGAGCCACAATAAACAACTCCGCCGAGGTAATTTTCCCATCCGGCGATAGAACCAATGTTGATAATATGTCCTGATTGACGAGCTACCATGTCTGGAGTGATGATTCGGCTAAGATATAGCAATCCCTTTACGTTGGTGTCTATCATTTCTTCCCAATCGCTTAACTCTGCATCATAAATTTTACCCAGCCCACGAGCCAGTCCGGCATTGTTAACTAAAATGTCGATAGTTTTAAATTCTGCTGGGATAGCGTCTATTGCTGATTTCACTTCCTCGTAGCTACGTACATCGCATTGAGCAATATGTACTTTAGCACTATATTTTTCGACTAATTCTTGTTGTAATTCCTTCAATTTGTCTTCTCTGCGAGCAAATAATATTACATTTGCACCTTGCTCGGCGAATGCTACCGCACAAGCTCTGCCTATTCCGGCGGAAGCACCGGTAACTAATACGTTTTTGTTTTGTAATTTCATTTTATAAAATCCTTATCATTAAATCAAATATTTTGTAAATCTATATTATTTTTCACTTCATTTCGCAATTATTGGGGCTGTGCCATAAGTAGTCATTCTGAACGAAGTGAAGAATCCAAAAGCTCGTAAGCACCTAAAAATTATAGATTCTTCGCTACGCTCCTAATGACACAGATGTTCGTTGGAACGTTTATAAAAGCTAAGTCAAAGATAGTCTCGTCATCCTGAGCGTAGCGAAGTATCCATATCTATTAGGTACTTACAAGCATTTGGATTCTTCGCTACGCTCAGAATGACGAATTCACATTGTCATTTTCTTTTAGTGAAAACGCAGTTTTCTTTGAGACCTCAGAATGACCACTATGATAATTTATCTACTTATGGGACAGCTCCAAATCAGTCAAAGCAGATTCCATAGATTCAAATTTAAACTCAAAGCCTAAGTTCAAGGCTCTGATTGGTACAGCTCGCTGGCTGTTCAGCACTAATTCTGCTTGCTCGCCTAAAAGCAATTTAATAGCAAAAGTCGGGACGTTTAATTTTGATGGTCTGGCTAACACTTTTCCTGCTATATTGTCAAATTGTCGATAAGTAACGGACTGAGGCGATACGCATTTCATTATGCCTATGGTTCGATTGTTGTCAGCAAACGCAATTAGATTAATCAGATCTGTAATTTGTATCCACGGAATCCAGTGCTTACCGGAGCCGA
>CAZIIZ010000718.1:0-1825 GCA_964539225.1 uncultured Hyphomicrobiales bacterium
TGAATCAATTTGCAATGAATCATATTGATATTTCACGTTGCTAATTTTCCCTTTTACTTGATAAGGAATACCGGATTTACCTGTAGAATCCGCCATCAATCTCATGTAATGCGGATGATCAGTAATCAATTGAACCGGATGATTCGATTTATTCGTAATTCGCATTACTCGTATAAAATCGCATCCGGATAAAACCAAAATTGCTGCAATTACAATTGCATAGAATTTTTGATACATATTGACCTCAAGATATTAATAAATAGAATGCTTTATACAAATTAAATCGCCATTCATGATATTTCGGTAAATATTTATCTTCACTTTCAGTAATTGCTGTAGTGCAAATCTAAGAATAAATTTCGAAATTCCCAAGCGGAGAATAAAATTAATTAGGAATTACGCTGCTGCACTCATCGGATGAATAGAAAAAAAAACCAATTAATCCACTTTAATCATCTTTGCTTGATGCACTTCTGTACCTGATTTGAAGATTACATTATACATTCCGCTTACTAAATTGCGAACATCAAAGCGAAATTTGTTTGTGCCTTCGCTTAATGAAGTAAAGTTATAAGTAGCAACTAATGTTCCCTTGAGGTCATAAAGTTCTATTGAGATTCCTGCATTCGCAGTATTAGCATCGAAAGTAACTTCTGCTTCGTCTCGCACCGGTTGCGGAGAGATAAATGCAGAAGGACTAGGAGTTGCATCATCAATATTTGTAATACCATTTAATGGCATAACATACATGCAGCTATCAGTTCCGACAAAGATTTTATCACCAATAACAGCAAAACAATTTACGTTTTTGTTCCGTAATCCATCATTAACAGCAGTCCAGCTGCTACCGTTATTCGTAGAAAGGAATACGCCTTCACCCTTTGTTCCAGCAAATATTTTGCTCCCACTGACAGCAAGACATTTGACATAACTATTCGTCGTTAAACCTGTATGCGTCCAGCTAATACCGTTATTAGTCGAAAGGAATACGCCGTCATAAGTTCCGGCAAAAATATTTGTGCCACTAACGACAAGACTTTTGACATTTTTATTTGTTAATCCGTCATTAACAGCAGTCCAGCTGCTACCGTTATCCATCGAAAGTAATACTCCATTCCAAGTTCCGGCAAAGATATTTGTGCCGCTGATAGCCAGGCTTGTAGTAGTTAATTCTGACCTTACACTATTCCAACTGACTCCGTTATCAGTAGAGCGAAATATACCACCATCGAGCTCCATTCCGGCAAAAATATTTGTGCCTCTAGTAGCAAGACTTATAATCGTAGAATTCGTTAATCCTGACTCAGTCCAACTGGTTCCATTATTAGTAGAGAGAAATATGCCATACCAAGTTCCAGCAAAAATTTTCCCTTCGCTAACCGCAAGACAATTAATCCTTGGGTGCGTTAAACCTGTACTTACTTCAGTCCAGCTAGTGCCATTATTAGTAGAAAGATATACACCTTTATCAGAAATTCCGGCAAAAATATTGTTATCACTAACAGCAAGGCAATTAACCTGTACTCCAAATAACTCATTGACTTCTGTCCACTGAGCATTCAGCTGAAAAGCAAAACAGAAGATTAAGAGCAATAGAATAAAAAATTTTCTCATAGAAATCCTTAATAATATATTTGTAACATCATTGTTTGCCATTTACAAGCACGCTAAATTAAAGAAGTATATCGAAACATCCAAAGTATAATTAAATCAATAACTAATTACGGTTTCCCACTCATCCGATGACTCGCTGTCATCGGATGAGTGGGGAAGGTGTGCCCGGCATGTTTATTATCTATAGGGTGTAAGTCCCGAACGAGCCTTG
>CAZIIZ010000719.1:0-1824 GCA_964539225.1 uncultured Hyphomicrobiales bacterium
TCCGCTTAGTGCGATTGCGTCCACCTTATGCTCAATAGCATTTTCTATGATTACGTTTTCGGGAATCATAATGCCTAAATCGATAACTTCATAACCATTGCAAGCCAGAACTAAGGAAACAATATTTTTACCAATGTCATGCACGTCTCCTTTAACAGTTGCGAATAAAAGTTTAGCCTTTGGAGCTACTTTCTTGGATTCAGGATTAATATATGGTTCTAAAATAGCGACAGCTTTCTTCATCGCTCTGGCACTTTTGACCACTTGAGGAAGAAACATTTTGCCTTGAGCGAAATATTCACCGACTATATTCATTGCCGACATTAGCGGACCTTCAATAATCTGCAAAGGATTAGAATAAATCAATCTTAATTTAGTTAAATCGCTTTCTAAATCGTCGATTGATCCGTTGATTAGTTTTCGTTTGAGTCGGTCTTCCGGTTCTAAGTCCGCCCATCTGTCCGTTTGAATTTCAATTAAATTTACTTTGTTTCGTGATTTGTTTGTCAATTCGATTAATTTAATTTCGCTATGCTTCTCTTTATTGAAAATCAAACTTTCAATGGATTCTTTTAGTTCTATATCTATATGATCATAAATAATAAGTTTTCCGGCGTTAACAATTCCCATATTTAAACCGGAAGAAATAGCATGATATAAGAAAACGCTGTGCATCGCTTCTCTTAATTCATTATTACCTCGGAATGCGAAAGATAGATTGCTAATTCCTCCGCTAATCAAAGCATTTGGAATACTTTTCTTCAATGCTTTTACGGTGTCAATGAATGCGATTGCATATTCCGAATGCTCATCTATTCCGGTACCGATTGTTAAAATGTTCGGATCAAAAATAATATTATGAATCGGGAAATTTACTTTATTCCGTAAAATATCATAAGAACGCATTAATATTGAATGCTTGCGTTCAAATGAAGTAGCTTGACCGTTCTCGTCGAAAGCCATAATTAAGACGGCTGCACCGAAATATTTGATTTCATCGGCTCGTTTAATAAACTCGTCTTCTCCGTCTTTGAGCGAAATAGAATTAACAATACCTTTGCCGGGCAGACATTTCAAACCTGCAAGAAGGGTTTGCCAATTCGACGAATCAAGCATAATAGGCACTTTCGCAGCATAATGCTCGGACATTAAATAGCAAAGATAATCTTGTATAGTTTGGCTGCCGTCGAGGATTCCATCGTCAACAGTCACATCAATTATCGTAGCTCCGTTTTCGATTTGCTCGATAGCAATTTGCGTAGCAGATTCATAATCTTTGTTTTTAATTGTTTTCATGAATTTTACTGAACCGGCGGCATTGGTTCTTTCTCCGATATTTATGAAATTCACATTTTCACTTATACAAACTGATTCCAACCCTGAGAGATATGTCTTTGCTTGTTTGGCGGGAATACTTCTCGGTTTGCAATTTTTAGATGCAGAACTAAACTCGGCAATATGTTCTGGAGTAGTTCCGCAACATCCGCCTAAAATATTAATATATCCATCTTCAGCAAATGATTTCATGATAATTGCCATATCTTGGGCTGTTTCATCGTAATTTCCAAATTCGTTCGGAAGCCCGGCATTTGGATAAATCAAGGTGTAGAATTTCGAAATATCCGATAATTCTTTAACGAATGGTCGCATCTGTGCCGCACCTAAAGAGCAATTTAGACCGAGTGCCATTATATTCGGAATGTCGGCAATTGAGTGATAGAAGGCTTCTAAGGTTTGTCCATTTAGCAGTCTGCCATTTGCATCTATGGTAGCAGAAACAAAAATAGGGAGGACGTACCCAATAAATTTAAAGTATTTATTCGC
>CAZIIZ010000720.1:0-1823 GCA_964539225.1 uncultured Hyphomicrobiales bacterium
TATAATAAAGCACATACATATTACAATGACCCAAACATATTGATGTATTCTCAACCAATAGAAGTAGGGATAAAATGTAAACTGCAAGCTGTAGAAAACTTTATAACGAAAAACAATCCAGTCGATTCAGATTCAGATTATTTGGTTATGAAGGAGGTAATAGTATACATATTTATGAACAGTATATTATAAATCAATCAAGGTCAATATTTTATATGTTTAGACAGTATGAGCGAAGGACTTCACTGGGTATCTTCTGACAAAGAAATTAAAAAATATTGCAAATCTCAAAGTGGGGGATAGTTAAGACTATTCAAATCTATCGAATAATAGACAAAAATATGATTTAACTGAAGACGATACTATTTCGCACAATATTATTGGAATCAAAAATGTCAATTTTAAGAGTCAAGTCTATTATTTGTTTAAGTTCGAATTTAGTAGTATCTAAATATACATGGTAATGGCGACAAAAGTGCGAAAATACGGAATAACAAAATCAATGGGGAATGATTTTGGTTGATATAGAAACTATTATTATAGTGATTATCGAGGGTGTCATAAATCATTCTAATTATTACTGCTTAAGAAACGCACGTAATAATCTCATTGGTCATTATAATATAATAATTATATTTAATTAACTAAATAGGAGCGACTATGGCTTGCTATCGTTTTAGGCTCGTACTGTACGGGTTTGTCTTTTTGGTGTTTTGTACAAGTATGAGTGCTAAAGTCAATTTAGACAGTGTTGATTTTAAGCAATCAACAATTTATCAAATCAATGATTTTGATGGAGATTCCTATCAAGATACCTTAATTGGTATGCGTTACAATGGAATAATTTACCCTTACTACATCACTTGGCATAATAATAATGCTACTACACAAAAAACATATTTCAAACTACCTGAATACGAATACTACTCATTGAAAATGAATTGTCTGAATCTCAACGAAGACAATATGATGGACTTACTCTTTTCAATCACAAGATATCGCAAAGACGAAAAGAATAGATTAGTTCAAGATACAGCATACCATACTGTGGTATTTGCTCAATCTAAGCTAAAATCTTTAGATTCAATAGATTTAGCACCTGTGGTTGGCTTGGTATATAAACCTATCATAAAGATGGATTATCAACTTCTGGTACAATCAAAAATTAAAAGCGACTATTCAACCGGTTATAGCTTTAATATCAAGAAATGCAACACCGAGCAATTGAATAAGGAAAATGAAGGTAGCAAAAAAAATAACGAGATTATATTAAATCTATTTCCGAATCCAGTATCGAATACTTTAAACATCAACATCAAAAATATTGATGACAGTCATTATTCATATAAGATCATGAATAGTTTAGGAGAACTTTTGATTAGTGGTGATAGGGTGGATAGCAAAAATACCTATTCTGAATCCGTTACATTAGACAATTTTGCGAGTGGATTGTATCTATTTACTTTGTACGATAATCAACAGGTAATAGCAATTAAAACATTTATGGTGAGTAAATAGCTATGAAAAATTATCATAAATTAAAACACATCCTCAGTCTATGGCTCGTGGCGATAGCAATTATATTTACAAACGGAAAACTGTTCTCTCAACTTTCTGGCGATAATGACGGTAATATTCAAGTATCACCAATGAACGGAGCTTTAAATTATTCTTATCCGATTTCTAATAATTCCGACGATGGTTATCCGATAAGTGTCAGAGTAAAGTATGTAGCCAATGTGTTACATAAGCAGTTCACAAAATATGTAGATAATAAAGCTGGCGAGAGCTACAAAACCTCGATTTTTTTGGATTCTATTTAT
>CAZIIZ010000721.1:0-1810 GCA_964539225.1 uncultured Hyphomicrobiales bacterium
CAATCCGTAACCAGATTTTACTTCCATAGCGGTAGTACCGTGAGCAATAGCTTCCCATGTTAACTTTTTAGCATTATCTATCAATTCCTCTATACTTGCTTGGCGAGTGCCTCGAACTGTGGTTTGGATTCCTCCGCCATCAGCAGCTATTTCCTGATAAGTAGCTCCACGAAGACGTTTACCGAATTCTTGTGAGCGATCACCACCGAAAACTATATGAGTATGCGAATCAACGAAACCTGGCATAACTGTCTTACCGGAATAATCTAATATTTCATCGGGAGCAATTTTGCCATTTTTTATTAATTCATCAGCTTCGGCACTAGTACCTGTCCAGATTACGTTTTCATCGAAAAGAATTGCACCGTCTTTAATTTCGCTTAAATCTTGCATTTCTGCACCTGTGCGAAACTCAGGATTCCCATTTTTTAAAGTCAATAATGAACTTATGTTTTTGATTAATTTTATCATTTTTTTATTGGTCTGCCTATTCAACAAATATTATTTCTCAATTAGTAAAAAGAACTCTATGAAAGTTGCAAAATATATTTTAATTTTGCAAACTAAAGGAACATTAAATTACAAATAATTGGTTTAATAATGAAGAAAATAATATTGCTTTTCATTTCTTTTTTGATAATTTCCCCTACTTTTGCATCAAATACCGAAAGTAATCGAGCTTTAATAGAATATACTAAACTTTCAACTAATAAGAAATTTAATGCTTTAGCCTACATTGATTCATTAATTTCGGTTTTTCCTGATGATTATCGTTTTAGTTATGAAAAATCTATAGCATTAATTAGAGAGACTCAGTACGATAAAGCTACTTTACTATTGGATTCTTTGGTGAAAGCCGGAGTAAAAGATGAATTGGTATATCAACTATTGCTTAATTGCTATATACAAAGTAATAAGGTAACAGAAGCTATCATGGTTGGAGATTCTGGATTAGTGTATTTCCCAAATTCTGCCAGACTATTACTCGAATATGGCTACCTAAAAAAAGAAAAGAATGAAGATATAACTGCAGTTTCGTATTGGGAAAAAGGTATTAATTCGGATCCATATTACTTCGATAATTATTACCCTTTGATTGAAAATTATAGAAAGCTTAATGACAATATATGGGTGGCTGTATATGGGGAAATATTTATGAATTTATCAAATAAAGCAGACCGAGTGGCAGAAATTTCAAAATCCTGCTATAATACATTGATCTCCATTCTCCCGACGAACAAGGATTCATCCGATATTATACAATTTACAAAAACGAAATTCCAATACGAACCGGGAATTGTTGATACCACAAATTATACATTTGATATTGCATCGCATATTTTGATGAATCATTCCTATCGTTCTCTGTGCAAAGATTCAATATTGACTCCATCAATTCACAGTATTTTTATGCTATTCAAGCAATTCAACTTAGCATGGGAGTCATCAATATATTTGCGTAAATTAGCGAATCCTTTGTTCGATTATCATAAATTATTAATTGAACGGAATCTGTTCGAACCATATTGTTATTTGATGTACAAAGAAGGTAACAATGAGGAATTCAATAACTACTATAAAAACAATACAAAACTTTTTAGAGAACTCATTAAATTTATGTCTAATAATCCAATAAATCTAAAACCACCTTATAAAGTAAGTAAATTATTTGGGTATTAAATCAGAATAATTGGGCTTCCAATATTATAACGAAAAAAGTCTTCAAGAATATCTCTTGAAGACTTTTAAGTAATTGTGGGCGAGGAGGGAGTCGAACCCCCGACCCCCTGCTTGTAAGGCAGGTGCTCTA
>CAZIIZ010000722.1:0-1806 GCA_964539225.1 uncultured Hyphomicrobiales bacterium
GATTCTTTTAATTCCCCATAGAAATCATAATCATTCAATTGGGATTTAGTGATTCTAGCTTTATATATTTTACCGGAAGTCATAAATTCTCGATATTCGGTATAAGATATTGGATATTCTGATTTTTCTACTCGGTTCATCATCGTAAATAGAACCACCGCCGAAGCAATCATTATCACCCAAATTATTAAATTTTTGAAAAACTTTACTTGTGGGTTCTGATTATTAGGATTTGAATCTTGACCAAAAAAGTTTTTTTTATCTTTATCTGAATTGTCCGACATATTATCTCCAATATTAAACAAATAACTTTAACATAATTCAGTAGTCATTGACGTTTTATAACTCAAAATAATTGCTATATATTTTCACTTTGATTTGCTTTCTATAGATTAATTATAGCTTCTATGATTCACAGAACAATTATATACGAATATTCCGATTAGGTTAAATATATATTAAGTCATCCGATAGCTCCTTAGCCATCGGATGACTTGATGATATAAATTTATTATTCTAATCAAATTTCAGGCTCAACCCAAGATTAATATTCCTCGGTAAACCCGACTCTAAGTACATCGCTTGTTTAGTCGTTTTATCTATCGTTGGATTGATGAACGACGACGCTGCGTACTTCTCGTCCGTCAAGTTATTAAGATTAACGTACAATCGGACTCCGGTATATGAATTAATTTGAAAGTATTTGTCCATGCCGAACGCCATATTTATGATATTATACGACGGCACTTCGAATTTATTAGCATCATCTGCGAAATATTTGCCGACTCCCTGAGCCGAAATCTCTGCAAATAATCCGTGGAAGTCTTTAGCTACATATTTTAGAGAAACGTTGTAAAACATATCAGGCACTCCAGCCATTTTATTATCTTTATAGTTCAATTTTTGTCCGGCTTTTGAAGTGTCGGTCTGACCTAAATCAACTAAATATTCAGAATACTTGCTCGACATATAAGTAAGAGACGCATTAAATTGCAAGGCGTTGAAGAATTCGGCTTCTACTCCGATTTCGGCACCAAGTCTTTGAGTTTTGCCCGCAGACATGTAGAATTTGCCTTCGGAATATGGCACTAATTCATTCTTAACGTCAATATAGTAAAGAGCGGCTTCGTAGCGAACTGACGAAACTATTGATTGGTCGCATTCCATTAGATTTTTAGTACCTAATTCATAAGTAGTAGAAATAATTGGCTCTAATAATGGATTAATTTGTAAGTTCGGATACTCATCATTTGGGGATGTTTCGTTGCCGGCAGGGACTTCGATTCCGCCACCGACGCTTGCATAAACCATATTTTTCTCCGAGAAGCGATATGATAAGGCTGCTTTCGGAGTTAAATGAGAATAATGCTTAGCTTCGTACGGCGGAAGTACAGTTTCGCCTTCTACGAAATACGATGCTGAATAATATGAAATTTCGTCCCAACGCAAACCGAGCAATAAAGACCATTTATCCGAGATTACTAATTCGTCTTGCAGAAATCCACCGAGATTATTAGCTCCTTCGCTTTTGTTTTCTTTTAATGTTCCTCGTCCGGAAGTAGCAGTTAAATTATAGAACAGAATTGCACCGTCTTGATAGGCTTCATCTATGCCTGCGATGGCGATATTTTTCAAGTTATCATTGATTTTTAACTCATTTTTATAGCTAACTGCTCCACCGATGTGATAGCGAGTGAAATCTCTAAATGTATTTCTCTCTGATCGCTGTAAAAATTTAGGATTGGCGAATATAGTTGCCGATATGCTATTATGTTCGTCATAAAGATGCTCTACATTTAACCCCAA
>CAZIIZ010000723.1:0-1804 GCA_964539225.1 uncultured Hyphomicrobiales bacterium
GGACCATTTCCTCCACGATAATCGACAGGCAATAATCCTCCGATGGAAGTTTGATTGTTGCTAAAACAACAAATTTCTTTATTTGGATCAGTTACAATTAAATCAATATCTGTATTGTCTAAATCCCAACGTAGCACAATTCTTAAATCCAATGGCATCGGAGAAATCAATTTAGAATTATATTTATTGATATTAATATCTTTTCTGTGCTTAGCTAATAATGAGTTTAATTCAATTAATACCGTTACTTGTATCCCATTAAACCTCCAATCCCATTTACCGAATACTACCTTATAAAATAAATCTGCGGCTTCTTGATAATTGCCCATTTCTTCGTTAATTATTGCTAAATCTCTAAAGCTTTGAGGTTCTTCTGCTCGGATATCTGCAATATATTCAAATACTTTTTTAGCTAATTCAAAACATTTTAAATTTTGAAGCTTATAGGCAACTACTCTTAAATATTCTTGATTCTCGTCTCCAAGTTCTGCTATGTTAGTTATGATTTCTTCTGCTTTATCAAAAATATTTCTTTCTGTAAGTATTTCGGCTACATCAATATAGTATCCTATACAATTTTGATATTTGGTTTTATATTTAAAATATTTATCGTAAAAGATGTCGTAATCGAGTAAATAATTAAGCTCCTTATAGTATAATCCAGTGGAATCATATTTTATTTGTTTAATATTAGAAGCTATTCCTTTCTGATATTGATTTGTTATTGTAGAGTCATAGTTATAATATAAAACCGAAGAGTTAATATTATCCATATTTTCCTTCTCTTTATTAAGTGTTCCACTTGATTTTTCATCATTAACTGAATCAATATCTTCGTATTTTATCTCTACAGCACGTCTTGCAACATCAGGTAACTCTGCAATTATTGCCGGACGAGCAGCTGTATCAACGAATGCATTCTTATAATCTGTTTCCTCATATTTGATTTCTATACGAGTATCCTTCTCAATAATTTCTATAGGTGGATTATCGGAATAAGCTTTCCAAAGCTCCTTCCATAATAAATAGATTTTCCCTTCATCTAATCTTTTATTTTGAAACCATCCAATATTCTCTTGGTAAATCTTGCTCATATTATCAATTAAATATAATTTCAATTTTGCCGTATCAAGTTTGAAATATGTTGAGTTTGTAAGATTCTGATATTCAATGTATAACTTTCCATCGTTTATTGGAGGTTCAATATTATTTTGAGCGTATTCTTTTGCATTTGAAAATACTATCAGCGAAGTATTTTGGCTGACGATATTATATTTCTGACCGATTGCGAGCATTTCAGCTTTGTTCTTTTTTGGATTTTCGGCGAGATTATCCAATTTCTTCTTTGCCCAAATTCTGGATAAAACGCCGGATTCAACTTTATTGGTTTTTGAATCAATTGTAATCGCTTCTGTTTTCTCAATTTTATTGCCATAACCGAAATTCAGTTTAATTTGAGCTTTATCGGATTTCATTTTTCCGGCGATTGATAAATCTTGAATCAAGTTTTGCGAGCTTCGTGGGTAGATTTCTTCTGTTTCTGTCGCATTATTTTCTATTGAAATCAGACGATATTGCTTTTCAGTCAATACTTTCACAGCTTGCTCAACTTCGCAATTCAATAAATTTATATATGATCCGCCGGAATTATTAGCAATATCGTTTAAGTAAAACCTATTCGCAGATAGATTAGAATTTATAGTATTTATCGGAGCATTAGATTGAATATTTTTAGAATTTCCTAGCGATGAAATTCCATCAGTGAACATCATAATCATATCAGATTTACTTCGTGTTAAATCAA
>CAZIIZ010000724.1:0-1802 GCA_964539225.1 uncultured Hyphomicrobiales bacterium
CACGGCAAAGGTACCGGAGCATTGCGTCATGCAATTCACAACTATTTATCCGAGCATCCTTCGGTTATAAGCTATCGTATTGGTGCTTTAGTAGAAGGTGGCGACGGAGTAACAATAATTGAACTGTAATATCTAACTCTATAACTAAAACTATAACTATGAAGAAGAAATTGAAATCGGCTCTGAGAATTATAATATCACTTATCGTAATTGTTCTGTGCGTTTATTATGCGATGAAAGACATAAATATTGATAAATTATGGTCAATTATTTTAAATGCTAATTATTTGTGGGTACTATTGCCAATTCCCGTTATTATTTTATCTCACTGGGTTCGAGCTGTTAGATGGAAGCGAATTCTTAAACCAATTAAGAAAACTGCGTCAACTTTTGATTTGTTTTCTTCTGTTATGGTGGGATATGCCCTCAACGGAATTACACCACGAGGCGGTGAGTTCGTGCGACCTTACACTTTTGCTCGTCGAGAAAAAGTATCATACTCTTCAGTATTCGCAACTATAGTGGTCGAGAGATTTATTGATTTACTGACATTAGTATTACTATTAGCCGGCACATTTATATTTTTGAGCGATAAAATTATTCAGGGATTGCCTTCGCAATTTGATACGAATAAGTTGATTATGGTTGGAGTTCTAGTTCTAGGAGTACTGATTTTAGGTTTTTATCCTCCATCGGTAAGATTTTTATTAAGAATTCTGTTGAAACCGCTTTCTCAAAAATATTACGACAAAGTGATGGATTTATTTGAAAAGTTTTTGGCTGGATTTGCGATTATTAAGTCTCCTTCAGAATACTTTATGCTTATTGTCGAATCACTTTTTATATGGCTATTATACACCCTGCCGATGTACTTTATGTTCTTCTCGTTTAACTTTCAGCATACGGCTCATTTGGGATTTGAAGACGCAATTTTAATGATTGTAGTGTCGGGCGTAGTTACTACCATTGCTCCTACTCCTGGGGCTTTAGGCATTTATCACGTAGCTATTCAGAGTGCATTGGTTTCTATATACGGAATCCCGCCGGATGAAGCGTTAGCCTATGCGACGCTAACTCATGGTATCAACTACATTATACAAGTTGGTTTGGGCGGATTATTCTTTTTCCGCGAAAATCTATCAGGAATGAAGGATGAGATGGCAGTAGAGACTGCTGAATAAATTATTTACAAGATATTCATCATTCTTTCGTTTCATAGTTATTATTATTCACAATAATTGGTAGAGTTATATTATGCATGATTTTGATCATTGGTTAGAGTTCGGGATATTTATAGTTATCCTGTTAGCTCTTGATTTGTTAGTATTCAATAAAAATGCCCACGAGGTTAAGATAAAAGAAGCTCTTGGTTGGTCTGCGTTTTGGATAGCTTTGGGTTTGGGGTTCGGTGGAATTGTCTATTACTGGTATGGTTATGAATTGTCTATGCAGTATTATGCTGCATATTTTGTAGAAAAATCATTGAGTATGGATAATCTTTTCGTGTTCCTGATGATTTTTAATTATTTCAAAGTGCCTCAAATCTATCAGCACCGGGTACTCTTTTGGGGTATTATCGGTGCATTGATTTTACGTTTTATATTTATTTTCCTAGGCGTAGCATTAATAAATCAATTCGAATGGGTGCTTTACATTTTCGGAGCGATTCTAATTTGGTCTGCTTATAAGATGGTTAGAGCAAGACCACGAGATTCATCCAGAAAATAATACCGTAATTAAAATATTCAAAAAAATAATGCCAATATCGCATGAATATGATGGAGGCAATTTCTTTACTATTA
>CAZIIZ010000725.1:0-1797 GCA_964539225.1 uncultured Hyphomicrobiales bacterium
TGTCAATAATCAGCTGAAGCCTAAGATTTGAACTTTAATATTTCGAGAAAGTATCTGCAAGAAAATTAAAAAAAATAGAAAAAATCGCTTACCATAAAAGAATTGAAAGAAATTGCCGTGAAGGAGGAAAAATAACCTTAGAAGGAGGCTCAGAAGATGCCAAGATAAAGATGTTCTTCGGCGATAAATACGGCGATGTAGTGCGTGCAGTTACTATGGACAAGAAATTCTCAATCGAACTGTGCGGCGGTACTCACGTAAGTAATACTTCCGAAATCGGGCTTATTAAAATTGTGTCAGAATCCTCAATCGCTGCCGGAGTTCGTAGAATCGAAGCTGTAACAGGAGCGGGAGTGTTGGAATATATCGAAAATCAGAAGCAACAAATTCAAGCCGAAAAGCATCATGCCGAAGAATTGAATTCTAAAATCATCGGCTTAGAGAAAGAAATTGGCAAAATGAAGCAAGCCGACGTTGCCAAGAGCTTTGATAAATGGATAGCTGATGCTGAAATGGTGGGCGATATTCGCTTAGTTACTCAAATTATCGAAACTGACGATAAAGATACAGTATTGAATACTGCCGAAAGCCTTCGAGATAAACTTTCGAAAAATGGTATCGGCGTTATAGCTTGCGTGCTAGAAGGCAAAGCTCAAATTACTTGCGTAGTTACCGACGACTTAAAGGCTAAATATCCAGCCGGAAAATTAGTAGGCTTCGCAGCTAAACAATTAGGTGGCGGCGGCGGCGGTAAACCTCACATTGCTTCTGCCGGTGGCAAGGACATAGAGAAATTACCGGAAGTAATTAAAAATTTTTCCGATATTTTAAAGCAGTTTTAGTATGATTTTATAGAAATATCCAATAATTCCCTATCTTTGTTATTATTTGAAGATAGGGAATTGTTATTTCAATTGCTATAAATAAGAAAGAGTAAGCTATGCAGAAATATTTTGAATTTCCGATATTTACATTACTATGTTTAGTAATATTTACATATTCCTATACTATTGCTGAATCTGAAGAAACCAACTCATCACCAATGACCAGTCTATTTATTGATAAGCAACCCATTTTTGAATTTGGAGCGGACTCATTACAGAAATACATCTATTCGTATTATGATAAAGTTGTATCGAAAATAGATTGGGAAGGATATTTTTCTGTTATGTTTGTAGTTGATTCTACCGGGAAAGCAATATTCAAGCAAGTAATTACTAAACCAGAAACAGAAATATTTAATCGAACTATGAAAGATTGTATTGATAATATGCCTAAATGGATACCTGGAGAATATAAACGTAAAAAGATAAATACTTTGATTTCTATTCCAATTATCAAGAAGGCGTATTAAATTACCGAATATTTATTATGAAAAGACATAAAGTCGGGAATTCTAAAAAGAACTAGAATAATAAAAGCAATATTCGATTATTTGAAACTTTTGCATAATATCAAGAAAGTTTGGCAAAATTCGTCAACAATTTGCGATAATAGAATTTTTTTCGTAATTTAGTATCTTGTTGTAAAAACATACGTTTGCAGATAGTTGGCAAAATTCTATAATGTTAGATTCGCTCGGCACTATATGCAAATTAATTCAGATATAAATTATCGAAAGATATAGATGTTTAACAGACGAAGTATTCTAAAAGGCTTAGCAATATCGCCCTTTATATTTAACAAAGCATTCTCAGAAACTGATGCAGGAATCCATGTAGCGGAATCCGGAGCAGTCCTTGCCGGAACTTCGCCTAAAATTAGAATTATTCCGCCGCCCTTAAAAAGGGGTTCAAA
>CAZIIZ010000726.1:0-1777 GCA_964539225.1 uncultured Hyphomicrobiales bacterium
ACAAATATATACAATCAATACGTCTTTTAATGTCATTGTTCGAGATTTATAAAATAAATTATTGAAAATATTTTCGAGATATTGAATGAACACTCAAAAATGCAGGATTATTGCTTAAAATGAATTATTGAATTCATAAATGCTTATAAATCAGGCAGTTACTCAAAATCAAAAACAAGCTCCATAAATCGTTTATACGGAACGAAAACGCCTTTAGCCATATATTGATATGGCTCGATATTGTTAGACAAGGCTAAAATATGATGTTATTTTTCAAGTGTACATCGTAATGCGAAATTTCTATGAATATTTTTGATTACCTTTGAATAGGGATAAACAAAACTCCTCCACTCTGCGATTGCTCGACTAAGCGGAGGAGTTTTTGTTTTAGGACTAATCCATACAATGTTACTTTCTCAATAATCATCCTTACAAGAAGAACAATTAATAGATAACTATACTATATTCAATGAGTTGTAATTAGTATTTGGATTCTGATAGGAAAGTTTCTTATATTGCTATTGCAAAACACACATTTCTTTTTTGGATGAGTTAAGATTTATGAAAAAATATTCGATTTATACTCGTAAAGGTAGCAACATGCTCTACCTAAACATGAGCGGAAAGCGATTTTCGACCGGAATTCATGATACTCCGCAAGGGCGACGATTAGTGCGAGAACAAGCTGAAAAAGCAATCCGAGAGGAATTGGAGACAGAGGGAATAATCCCGAAGACAGTAGTAACCGGAATTCGAGATTTAGCCGAGAAATATTTCGACTATTTAGAATCACGAGATAGAGCTAACAGAACTATGCAAATCAATCGCCTTGCATTTAAAACAATAGAATACGAGCAGAATTATGAATTAAATAAAAAAAACATGTCTGCTAAAATCGAAAATATGCTACAAGCCAAAACTACCACGAATAACACTTTTAATTCTAAGGTGAAGACAATCGGAACTTTCCTGAAGTGGGCTTATGAATATGAACACATCAATGAGTTAATCAGCGTAAAACGATATTATCTAGATAGAGAACAGCATGAGCCTGTGCCTTATACCGAATCCGAAATTAAACAAATCATGGTACTTGCGGAAGCTAAAAGCCGAGAATTATTTTTATTACTTAGATTTATAGCATCTACCGGATTCCGCATTCAAGAAACTCTAAAATTGAAGTTTCAAGATTTTAATTTTAAAACTAAGGTGATTCAAATTGCTAATAAAATTCAAAAAGGCAAATTACAAGTATTTCCAATCACTACAGCAGTTCAGGAAATTTATGACGAATTGATTTTGCAGTCAAAGAAGCGAACAAAAAACAAAGAGAATTTATTCTCGTGGGGCGTTGCAATGCGTAGAACTGTTAGCAGATGGCTCGATAATTTAGAACGAGAGTGCGGCACAAAAATCTCAGGCAGAGCATTCCACGGATTCCGCCGTAGCTTTGCAGATAATCTGTTCGCGAATAATCTTAGTCTTGACGTGGTTAAAGAGCTTATGCGACACAGTTCGATTAATACTACTTTCGGGCATTATAAAAGCTATCAGACACAAAAGAATCTCGATTTACTCGATACTATTCAACAAAAAAAGTGAATTCATCTGTGCAAATCTTGTGCAAATATTAATAATGAAAAACAGCGTAAACCTTCAATAATTGCACATAATACTCAAATATTTGCACAGTATATTACATGTTTAACTGCTATATATACTTAGTATATAGATAACATACAAGATTAATATAAATTAGATGTCCTACATCTGGCAG
>CAZIIZ010000727.1:0-1772 GCA_964539225.1 uncultured Hyphomicrobiales bacterium
CTGAACCTAATAGATTAGTTCCGCCAAATCCTATCCCAAATTCTATTCCAATTACTCCGGGAATAGAAAAAGCCAAATGAGAAATGATTGATTCGATGCTATCGAAAAACGGTTCTCCAAGCCCTATCGATATTCCAGAAGCACGGCACTCGATGATACCACCGACAGAATCTTTACTATTAACTGCATTTCGGACTTCAGAATCAATATCAGAAGATCCTCGAACGGAAATCAATTGAGCATTGATAGTAATATCCTTGATTATTTTTTTTGCAATCACTCCACCAGCTACTAAGGCTAATGACAATCTTCCTGAAAAAGCACCACCGCCACGGTAATCATTAAACCCGAAATATTTGTGTTTAGCCACGAAATCGGAATGTCCGGGGCGTGGGGTAGAGTTGACAAATGAATAATCCTTTGATGCTGTATTATTATTCTCGAAATAGATATTTATCGGTGCTCCAGTAGTGCAATCATTGAACACACCGCTCAGTATTCTTGGCAAATCGGATTCTTTTCTCGGACTAGTACCGAGTTTACCGGTTTTTCTTTTGTCGATATCAAGGGCGAAATCTTCAATTTTTATACCAATGCCTGCCGGACATCCATCGATAACAATTCCCAAACCCACGGAATGGGATTCTCCATAAATACTAACTCGAAAAAGTCTTCCATAAGAATTCATAATCCTACTGCAATTCTAAATAATATTTATACATAATTAACTGCAATATAATAATAAAATTAGTATTTTACAAACTCCCTTTTTATATTTGCGTATTGAATCTTGTACTATGCCAGATTCAATACCTTATCAGTAACAGATTAAAATTACAATATACATACTAACAACTATTGAACTTGTTATATATTAAGTATTTACGTGATTGGACTTAAAGTATGAAAGATATGGAATTAACGATGTTAACAAATGCTTGGAAAAATATAAAAGAATATTTGAAATATATCAATCCTATTCATATATTATTTCTTTTTTTATGTTTGGAATTGGCTTGTTACTTCAGCAAATCTCCGGTAAATCATTTTTCGATTATTCCTTTCGTCGGAAGTTCAATTCTTACATTTATAGTAATTTGGGCATTTTCTACTTTAGTGTCATTTTGCAATACAACTATTCGTAGAATATTATCAATAATTATCGGATTAATATTTTCCTGCGTTATTTTAACAAGTCTTGTAGTATATTCAGAATTTGGAGAATTTGTAACCGGCTCGAAATTCCAATTTTTTACGAATAATTTAGCTTATACTTTAGCATTTGCCAAAACATATTTATTTAGTTATTTGGCACTGATACTAATTAGTGTTTGGGGAGCAATCTCATATTTATTTTACAAATCAACTACAAATAAAAAGAATAAAAGAAAATCTCTCAAACTGGATTTAATTATAATGCCGATAGCAATTATATTTTATTTTATAGCTCTCAATCAGTACGCACACTATTCTAAAAACTATATGATAGATATGAATACTTCGCTCGCAAGTGCCGCTAAAATGGTTAAAATCAAATATCCCGGAGGATTTTTCCGTTCAACAAACAGAATAGCTCCAGAACCGTTTACGCCTCAATTTGATTGCAATGTGTTGTTGATAGTCAACGAATCTTTCGGTACTGAAGCATTTGCTATTCACGATTCTACTTCAATGCCTTTACTAAAAAATCGAATAAAAGAATTCGGCGATAATGCTTTTCTGTTTAGCAATGCTTTCGCTAACTCCAGTGCTACCGACGTTAGCGTTTCTTC
>CAZIIZ010000728.1:0-1768 GCA_964539225.1 uncultured Hyphomicrobiales bacterium
GGGGAGTCGGAATCGGTATGACAGTGCTATCCTTTATCGTTGGGATAATTGGTATTATGAATATTATGTTCGTATCTGTAGCCGAGAGAACCAAGGAAATCGGCATTCGCAAAGCTTTGGGAGCACCAAAGCGTTCGATTCTTGTTCAGTTTATTATCGAAGCATCTGTGCTTTGCTTTGTCGGAGCTTTAACTTCGCTGATATTATGTTCGGGCTTAGTGTTTGCAGTAGCAACCATATTGCCTAAGTATTATCCGTCGATGGAGTTTTTATCTCCGGTGATGCCATTACAATTATTTTTAATAGCTACATTTGTGTCGGTATTTGTAGGCTTATTGGCTGGATTAATTCCTGCTTATAGAGCTGCGAATTTAGACGTAGTTGATTCACTAAGGTATGAATAGAAGGAAATAGATAATGAATATAATGGAAAGTGTTTACTTAGCATTTGATTCAGTTCGTGGGAATAAGCTTCGTGCTTCGCTTACATTGCTGAGTGTAACGATTGGAGTATTCGCAATTATCGGGGCTGGAACTTTGACTCGATCAATCGAGAATGCTGTTGTCAATGAAATGGCAGGGCTGGGAGAAACTACGTTCGTAATATCGAAAATGCCTGCGGTAATGAAAGGCAATGAATGGCGTAAATATAATAAACGTAAAACTATAACTTACCGACAATTCAACGAATTAAAGAATAATTTAAGTGGAGTGGAGTACGTAAGTTCGAGTTGCCAAACCGGTGGAGAAACCGTGAAAAGCAGTGGACTTTCTACTGATCCCAATGTAACTATTTCCGGTGGCGACGAAAGTATCTTATTGACTACTACTCGAGACGTTAAAACCGGCAGACAGATTAATGCAGAAGATGTGTCGATGAACAGAAACGTTGCGATAATTGGTAATGATTTAGTGGTGAAATTATTTCCAGATGCTACTCCATTAGGTAAAAGTATAAATATCAATAATCAGAAATATGAAATTATCGGAGTATTAACTGCTAAGGGTGCAGTATTAGGGCAAAGCCAAGATAATTTGGTTATCATACCAATTAGTCAATACTTGAAATTTTTTGCTTCCGAATGGGAAGAATCTTTATCAATAAGTATTCGTGCAAAGAATAAAGAAGCATTAGATCCAACTATTCAAGAAGCTATCAACCAATTTAGATTGATTCGAAATTTAAAGCCTTGGCAAGAAAATGATTTCGAAATTACTACTAACGATTCGATTTCTGATCAATTTGCCGGATTAACTAATTTTCTTACTTATTTTGGTTTGATTTGCGGATTAGTTTCTCTCGGAGCAGCCGGAATCGGCATCATGAATATTATGCTTGTATCGGTTAAAGAAAGAACTCGCGAGATAGGAATTCGTAAAGCTATCGGAGCCAAAAAACGCTGGATACTATATCAATTTATAATAGAAACTATTACTCTTTGCCAAATCGGCGGAGCGATTGGGATAGTAGCCGGAATAGCCGGAGCTTGGGCTTTGAGCATTGCTATGAAAATGCCTTTGGTATTCCCAATAGATTGGATAATAATCGCAATCGTTATTTGTACCTTGTTGGGCTTACTGTCTGGTGCTTATCCTGCTTGGAGAGCTGCCAAATTAGATCCAATTGAAGCATTGAGATATGAGTAGGTTGATAGGTTGTGGATGTTGTTATCGCTGATAAATATAGATTGTTACTAACGGAGGCTGTCCCATAAGTAGTCATTCTGAACGAAGTGAAGAATCCAAATCGGTCGTAACTTACTGGTAT
>CAZIIZ010000729.1:0-1765 GCA_964539225.1 uncultured Hyphomicrobiales bacterium
ATTTCGACACCCTGCACTTCGGCCAGGGTCACAAAACCATCTTTGTTTCCAAGAGTTGTTAATGAGATTCCAACCCCTAAAGTCATTTTATATTTGAAATATCCTACGACATAAACAGCACCACTTTTATCAATAGACATATTGCTTACATCATCCATTGATGCACCACCAATATTATTAGCCCATTGGCAAACACCTGAGGAATTAAATTTCGCAACAAAACCGTCGTCGTCTCCGTTTGAAATTATAGATACCCCATCACCCAAAAACATAGTATCTTGGAATTGTCCGGCTACGTAAATATTACCATCTGTATCCCGTACTATATTCTTTGCTTTATCACTAAGTTTACCTCCAAAGATCTTCGCCCATTCCTGAGCATTAAGATTGACGGCACACATAGCTACGATTATTAAATAAAACAAGATTCTAAACATTAATTTCTCCCAATAATATGTATATTTTATGATTATTCAGTATCAGCGATATATAAAGCCTATCAGTATTTGCTTGTAAATAATTTTTGCCATTATGACACTCCTTATTTGGAATTGCAAATTAGTAAATTTTCAGTAAAGTACAAAGAAAAGATTCAGCATATTTAAACAAAAACTCTTCCGCTCAGCGATTTCTCGACAGAACAGAGGAGTTTTATATCATGATATTCAAAAAATTTTCCACATCAGGCTCGAAACACCTTCCGAGCGGTTAAGCAACTCTCGAAGGTGAAGATCCGATAATACTTTCGAAAGGTTTTGTAATTTAATGATGATTCATAAGCCTATTAATCTTCAATTATCATATTCGCTTGATGTACTTCTGCACCTGATTTAATGATTACATTATACATACAGCTTGTTAAATTGCTAGCATCAAGACAAAGTTTATTACTGCCTTCGCTTAGAGAAGTGAAGCTATAAGTAGCAACTATGGTTCTTTTTAAGTCATATAGTTCGATTGAGATTCCTGACGAGATTCCTGCAATAGCTTCGCTGAATCTGAAGACAGATTTCGTGCTCGAAGATTCGTTTGTGGGAACGACTATTCAAAAAGATGTGTATAATAGTTAGGTACGAAAAGAAAACAAGGAGTTACTTTTTGCCTGAGCAGCAAAACGTATGCAGAATGAGATAAATATCTATTGGCATTTAGCTCCGAGAATATTTCACATTGGAGTGGGCGTAGGGTGAATGTATATATTGAGCTTCTGTAGAATTTATTTCATGTCCAACATCTACCAGATATTGGACATCTGGCTGAATCCTCCCGCCCAAATTATTAATATATTGCCCTAGGTCCGAACATTGGCAAGAGAATTGCAATACAGCTATAAAGTTAATTGAATCTCTTGACTCAAATATATTCTAATTAGCTTAATTTACTGATAATTAAAGAGCGAACAATAATTATGGCTATATGTGCGATTGTGCAATAATAGCCGAGGTATTATAAAACTATGGCGAAAAGTAACCAAATAGCGATGAATAAACCTTTGGCGGGCGGAGGCTTTGTTGGCAATCTGCTTTCGACCATATCGAAGAGTCCGGATTTATTTTTGGCTGTTGGTATTATTTTGATACTTGGTCTGTTGATAGTTCCTCTTCCTCCATTTTTATTAGATATCCTATTAGCATTCAATATGGCATTTTCCGTACTGATACTTCTGGTATCTGTTTACTTAGTAAGTCCACTAGAAATATCATCATTTCCTACGCTTTTGCTTCTTACGACCTTGTTCAGGTTGGGATTGAACGTGGCATCGACT
>CAZIIZ010000730.1:0-1762 GCA_964539225.1 uncultured Hyphomicrobiales bacterium
TGTTAAGCTTTTCTCAATACTCTGTGGGGCAGAAATCAATGAGCAAACGGTGATACGCTCAGCTCCGGACATACGCAAACTCTCCATTGATGCACAAATTGAATTGCCGGTAGCAATCATCGGATCTAAAATCATAATTTTAGAATTCGAGTCTAACTGAGGCACGGAATAATAATATTCCATAATTTCTTGAGTAGCCTCATTGCGACGTAATCCGTGATAGCCGACAATTGACATAGGAATAATGTCTAAAAATGGCTGCAACAATCCTAATCCTGCTCTAAGAATTGGAAATAGTATCACTTGCTCTTTAAGCCTAAATCCGTTTGTATTTTCTAACGGAGTTTGCACCATTACGCTTTCTAATTTCAAAGATTTGCAGGCTTCTACCGCCAGGCAACTGCCCAAAATTTTGCTCGCATTGCGGAAATCCGGCGAACTCGTCTCGGTATTGCGTAAAATTGTTAAAAAATGCTTTACTACCGGGTTATCTAATATCGTTATCATAGTTGTTTTCATTATTATCTAAATCATTTATTAAAATATATTCGGGTAAAATATCAAACCGAACTTAGGCATAGAGAAATATTTAGTTACGTTATACTCGGATTTGATTTTTGTTGCATAATCAGTTATGTATCCTTTAGAAGTACCAAATTGGAATAATATATCCCAACCGCCAAAAATATTTAACAGTCCGTAATCCCCCAACTTAATATTTCCAATAATTCCAATTCCTGCAGTCAAACCAAAATCAGTCTCTGATCTTTCATTTTTGCCACCAATATCAACAGTACTAACCATTGTGTTCATTCCAATGGTACCTAAGAAATTAATTACTTTGCCTGGATTTGCTATCCAATGAGTATTTATTTCTATGATGTTGTGCGTAGTAGGACCTACACCAACATTTAGTTCAGATATTTTCTTATTTTTAGAATATTCATACGAGGCAGAAATTATCAAGAAATTTACTGGGCTTACAGTCAAAGTAAAGCCTGGAGTAAATAAGCCCTCATACGAAATTTCTTTGTCGCCTGCTGGCAATTTGTAGGTTTCTACTACAGTATTAGTAGCTCCAAAAAAACCTATACCGAACAATGGTCTTGGGATATTCGTTGCCTTATATTCGTATTCTTCATACTCCACATCTTTCGATTTAGTTTTCGATTGAGCAAATAGATTAAACGAGCCGCATAATATAAGCAATGCAGGCATGAATAATTTGAAAAATCTTTTAGCATTGTTAGTTGTCATTTCAATTACCTCTTCTTTATTTATCAGTTTTATTTCTGCGATTTTTTCGGCTATCAATTTCAAGTATTTTGGATGATTCCGTTTGCCTCTATTCGGCACGGGAGTCATATATGGAGCATCGGTTTCGAGCATTATTCTGTCCAAAGGCAATGCTTCAACAATCGGACTTAATTCGGACTTCTTAAAAGTAATATTGCCCGTAAACGATATATGCATTCCCATTTCGATTGCTTCCATAGCTATTTCCATCGGAGACGAAAAGCAATGTAAAACCGCATTTATCGGACGTTCAATTATTTCATCTTTTAGTATAGCGATGATATCCGCATCAGCTTCGCGATTGTGAATAATCATCGGCAAATTGCACTTTTGGGCAATTCTTATTTGCTTTCTGAATGCTTCTTGCTGCACTTCCTTTGGCTGAAAATCATAATAATAGTCTAATCCGATTTCTCCTATAGCTTTACATTTAGGATTCTGAGCTAATCGGATAATTTCTTTTTCG
>CAZIIZ010000731.1:0-1761 GCA_964539225.1 uncultured Hyphomicrobiales bacterium
TCGAAATAACGAATTTGTTTGGTGTGTCGTAGGCTACAATAATACAAATTATACCACCGAACACTTAGGAAACTACTATTCTCCGCTACCATTCAATTGACGTGGATATGCCGTAATCTCAACACATGCCTACAATCTTTATGAGGCAACTGATGATCGTGGTCTTAATGGAGTGTTCCACTACTTTCAAACCATGTATTCTTCTATCACCGCCTACGGTTATTATCGTTTTCCCGATAATGCAACCCTTTATCCGAAAGGACCAAATGGATTAGCCTCTCGTGGAGGTGCAAATACTTATATGGTTTTCACAACAAAATGGTTTACAGGCGACATAGCAAATCCAGTTGTAAATACTGTTGCGCCCGGTTATTCATTTGTATCACAGGATGTTATAATGCTTCGTTTTGCTGAAGCTTATTTGATAAGAGCTGAAGCTCGTAATGAGATGGGTAATAGTACAGGTGCCATTGCAGATATTGACGTAATACGAGGCAGAGCAAAAGCCACGCTGAAAACTGGTACAACAACAGATAAAACTGAAATTAGAAGTCTTATATTTGAAGAGAGAGCGAGGGAATTAATGCAGGAGTTTAACCGAAAGTTCGATTTGTTGCGTTGGGGTTTATACCTAAAAGTAATGAACGCAACAGGAACAATAGCAGGACAGAACAATGCAGTAATAAGCAAAACCCGCGAACCGCGCTCAGTATTATATGCAGCACCTACTGACGAGGTATTAACAAACAAACTCTTCGGATCAAACAACGAAGGTTGGTAATAATTTTATTTAACAGTTTACCCGGTTGTTTCTCCATTCGCGATAATAGCAATGTTGTATTTCTTCTTTGGAGAAACAACCGGAATCTGAAACTAACTTAAATGCAAGGAACAATGAATTATCTATCAGGTCAGTAGGTGATTTAGTTGCTTTTTCTAATTGTTCGTTATGACAAACTAATACATTTTTCTTATCGCCATGCCAGTAATGAAATCCATTACCTTGACAATCCTTATAATCTGAGCAATTGGCGCATTTACCTATTTTTGTCCAGCTTCTGTATCTGAATAATTCATACTTTTTTTGCCATATATCATAAAAATTATCCTTGTAAATGTTTCCCTGAGCAAAATCCCTATCTATATTTGGACATGCTGAAATTGAGCCATCAATTAGTATTGAACCAATATTAATCCCGGCTCTGCAAAAAAAATAATTTTCTCTAACTTTCAATTCATAACTTCCAACATAACCTTCGCAACTAAATTTAACATCAATGGCGGAATATTTCCGTGAATAGCTAATAAACTCCATTAGTTCTTGAAACTGATGGTTAGATAAAAATAATTCGGGATTACTCGTTGCACGACCAATAGGAACTATAGTGAATAAACGCCAAACTTTGACACCTTTCTTAATCAAATAATCACGAATCTGTGAAAGTTCATGAAAGTTTCGTGTATTTACACAAGTTACAACATCGAAATATAGTCGCGATGAACTGACAGCCAAGTCAATAGCATTACTAACTCTCCTAAAATTATCTTTACTATTTCTCAACCAGTTATGAGATTCCTCCAAGCCATCCAGACTTATTGTCAAAGCACCAAGTCCTGAATTTAGCAATGAAATATGTTTTTCTTTATCATATAAATTTCCATTTGAAACCATACTCCATTTCATTCCCCTTTTTCTTATTTCCCTTCCACATAATTCAATATCCTTTCGCAAGAGTGGTTCGCCACCAGTCAGTACTACCA
>CAZIIZ010000732.1:0-1753 GCA_964539225.1 uncultured Hyphomicrobiales bacterium
AGTACATCATCGCACTTCTTTAAATATAGCAAATCGAGCAATGAATTCATTGAAGATTTCAATGACGAATCCGCTGCATCATTTACCTATAATTATGAGGGATTTATTGATAATTACAAACATGTAGTAACCGGTTCAATGTGGCTTGGCTTAGATACTGTGCAGCCAGAAAGTCCCGGCATTGCTTCATCCAAAATGCAAGACACGATTTATATACTTAGAAGTGATCAAAAATTGCTTAAAATCTGCCAAAAACCTTTTTCCGGAGATTTAGTACTCGTAGGAGTCGATACAGCATTATACGCATTTGAGCAAGAACGCTTAAAAAATATTGATTCAATGGGCTGCGTAGGAAAATGTCTAATGCAAATTGATCAAGATAATAATATTTACATTGTTGTTTATTATAATGATTGGGGTAATAGTAGCCCCGAATACACAAAACCCAAACTTATCAAATACGAATCCAATGGCAAAGTCAGTTTTACTTCAATCCCTTTGCTTCCCGGAGATACAGTAGCAGTCGAAGCGGATGACTTCATTTTGGACGAAAGCGGCAGAATGGCGATGCTATACCGAGGCAGAGGAATTATGCATTATACTCCTGCCGGTGCCGGCGTTGAGGACGACTATCCGATACCGGGAGCTTGGATATGGAATTTATATCCTAATCCTGCTAATGAAAGTGCAAGGATAGTGTTCCATTTATCGCCAAATGTCCGAAGCGAAGCTATAATTACTGTTAGCGATATTAACGGGGCAGTAATCAAGGACATCACTTCGCTTATCGAATACGATTCGAATCGCCAAGAAGCAACTATAGATTTCTCGGTTTCGGATCTGAGTAGCGGAAATTATTATATATTGATTTCTGCCGGAAAAAGCAAGAAATTAAGACGCTTAGTAGTAAGCAAGTAAAATATTGAAATTATGAAGTTGTTCTGGAGAAATAAAAATCTCGAGCAACTTCATAATAATTTTCATAGCTCATCAGCTTTGAATAATTTCAGAACAAAGTAGAGTGTGCAATTGTATTTCTATGCTCTAATTCCAAGAGTTTACGTTTCGTATCTAAGCCTCCTGCATAGCCAACCAAATCTCCATTCATTCCTATGATTCTATGGCAAGGTATTATTATTGAAATTGCATTTGCTCCGTTGGCGGTAGCAACGGCTCGGACAGCCGCAGAATTATTGATTTTTTGAGATAATCCTGAGTATGAGTTAGTTTCGCCATATCCTACTGTGCATAAAGCATTCCAAACTTGCTTTTGAAAATCCGTACCAACTAATAATAGAGGAATCGAGAATATTTTTCTGTCTCCGCAAAAATATTCATTTAACTGTTCGATTGTATTGGAAATAATTGGGGTAGCTTGCTCGACATATTCAGCAGTTAAACCTGCTTGAATGCGTTTATCAATCGACGAACGCATCTTGCGATAACGCCAATCACAAAGGCATAATTGATCTCTGAACGAACCGATAATCAATTCGCCATAGTTGTTCTTGAAGTATTGAATTTTAATATTTTCCATTATAATCATTTTCGAAGCTTATACAAATAAAGCCGATTCAGAAATATTAATAACTAAATCGGCTTTTATAATTCATTGCTTAATGAGCTATATAATAATTACATAGACATTGGCTTAGGAGCAAGCATATTCTCAGGTTTCAAAGCTTCGTCTAATTCAGCTTTCTCTAAGAATTTTTCGCGTATAACTAAGTTATAAACGCTTTCGCCTGAGTCT
>CAZIIZ010000733.1:0-1752 GCA_964539225.1 uncultured Hyphomicrobiales bacterium
CGCAATTTTCTCCTTAATAACTCAACTAATGCGGAATTCAATTTTTTATAATCAAAAGACATCGACGACCAAGTTTAGATTTATTTTTTATCCACAAGCTTATACAATAATGGCTTTGCAAGAAGTTCTATTATCTTCGCAAAGCCATATTAAATATCACAATTTTTCAGGTATTAAATAATAATTATTTCCAATCAACTAATAGAGAGAAACGCATAGTGTTTGCTAATGGGTGATTCTCCTCAGTAGGACTGATAAAGCTCAAATCAATATTGAACACATTGTATTTCACGCCGGCACCGAAAGTAAAGTAATTTCTGTTTCCTAATCTCGCCGGTTCAGTAAAGTATCCGCCACGAAGAGCAAATAGAGGAATATTGTTGAATTTGTACCAATATTCAAGACCCAAAGCTAATTCTACGCCAGGATTTTTCCAAGCTGTAATAAACGAAGTTGGGATAGGATCGACATTCAAACTATCTCTATAAACTAATAATTTAGACACATCGCAGGCGAATTTCAAATCATTAAATTCATCTTGGAATAAATTCATCGCCACGCCGAGGCGTAAGTTTGTAGGAAGCGGATCAGCTTCTTTTTTGTAAGTAATTTTCGGTCCTACGTTCTGTAAATTGAATCCTAAAGACAATTTTTTGCCTACATCCCAACCAAATATGTCTAATTTAGTAGGCTTCCATAGCATTCCAATGTCAATACTTCCGCTGAATCCTGTTCCAGCATCGCTTCCATCTGTTGCAGATTTAGGAGCTAAGTTTGACACAATTGCTCGACCTTGGAATCCAATTGCTAAGTCTTCAGTTAATTTAGTTCCATAGCTTAATCCGATAGTATATTCATTCGAAATAAATTTCCCTAATTCATTGCCGCTTGCATCGGTTCTGGTGAATTCGCCTAAATTCATAAAAATGAAATTAAATGCAACTGTACCATTTATTTCTTCAAAGTAATGTCCAACAGTAGCAGTACTGTAGAATAAATCAGCATTAAACTGTGGTAGCCATTTAGAATAAGTAAGAGCTACTTGTCGATACGGAATCAAGTCTTCTTCGAATTCAGTATCAGGATTAACATATCCGTGGAATCCTAATCCAGCTGGATTCCAATATATTGCATTTATATCATCCGCAATAGCAGTACCGACATCGCCCATGGCACTCGCACGAGCATCGGGAGATATTAATAGGAATGGTACGGCAGAGCCGCCTGCTTGAGCCATAGCATCTGCACTTATTAATCCAAATAAAGCCAATACCGCTAAAAGCAATTTTGCATTTGTTCTTTGTTGCATTAAGTCCTCCAATTTATATTATTTATTATTATCTATCAATTTTATTAAAATTTTAAATTACAATATTTATGCCATTTTTCAAAAGTATAAATAGAGTTTTCAATATATTATTATCTAACTACTACAAATTTACCATATCCCATTGCAGTATCGTATTTAGTCTGCAATTTCACTGAATAATAATAAGCACCTATTGCTAAAGGTTTACCATCAGAATCCATACCATCCCATTCAGCGACTGTGTTATTCAAATTAGTAGCAGAGCTTCTTAAAGTATTCACCAAAGCTCCGTCCGTATTAAAAATATTTATCTCCACATCATAGCTGGTCGAAGCGGTGTGAGTAATAGAAATACTACCGCTTTCAGTTAATGGATTGGGATACATATACGTATTCAATACCATCACGCTATTGCCGCCAATTATTTTGAAATTTGTGTAAGC
>CAZIIZ010000734.1:0-1747 GCA_964539225.1 uncultured Hyphomicrobiales bacterium
GCGAATTCGATTCAATTGAAATTAAAAATTCGTTCGGACTATCGGCAGATTCTGTATTAATAATTTGTCGGCAATAATCGTCGGATTCAGTTCCAAAATACGAACAATAAAGTATGTCGAAATTCTTATTCAATTTGTAAATAATTATGTCCGTTTTTCCGGCTAATGTTTTTTGGAAAGCATTTTCAGTAACAGGATGATTTGGATCTGAAGTAGTGCCGACCACAATTATTTCGCCTTTGGAATTGATAAAATGTTTATAATCACGATCATGCAGCATACTAACTGAAAAGTGTCTCA
Source organism: uncultured Hyphomicrobiales bacterium (assembly GCA_964539225.1). Lineage (GTDB taxonomy): Bacteria > Bacteroidota > Ignavibacteria > Kapaibacteriales > UBA2268 > CALLXS01. The sequence continues at coordinate 301 of CAZIIZ010000734.1, forward strand.
CAAATCTAGGTTCGCCTTCACCGTGCTCTTCCACATATTCGGTAAACAAAGTGTCTAATATATCAAGCGGAGAAAAAGTTCTCGAACTCAATATTTTGCTAAAGTCTTTGTCGAAACGATAAATAAATGACCCCACAGCCAAAGAGCGAGAGTTCGGTCTGTTCCATCCGGTTACTATAATATCGTCGCCATCGAAAGACACTTGGCTAACTTTACCGTAAGTATAGTACGAACCAAATTCAAGTTTACTCAAATCAGGACTTAATTTGGAAATAGTGTAATTCAGTAAACAATCGGTATAACCGCATTCTAGTGAGTTGGAATCATTTGGTAATTGTGTCTGAAAGGCATTTGGAGTTGTTGGAAAACCTCCACAAGCTGAACCTGATTTATTGTTGTGCCCTAAAACTAATACTGACTTGTTTGTTTGATATACATTTTCAGTGAGATAATCTGAACCTTTACCGCTTAAAAATGTTGAGTTGATGAGCGTTGAATCTTCTAAATTAAAAGTAGCAAAATAATTCGTAGATTCAGACCTAAATGATAAATCATTAAAGCTTTGAAACGGATTAGAACCAATCATACAATATTGCGGTAAAAATGCTGTACCCGAAAAGTGTAGTATATTGTTTTCAACAAATAATCCATAAAAAAATATATTGAATCCCGGGATACGTAAAGCAAATTCTTTAGCATTTGTCTGAGAATTATATTTTTGGACAATAGTAAAGTTATGCGGTGGTACGTCTATTAAAGCTGTATCACCCTTGATTCGACTAAAATGTTTACCGTCATCTCTAATAAAGAATTTATTACCGTAATCATCAACAATTAAATTGGATAAAGTACTAGAAAAATTTGTACTGTAATTGTCGAAAATTAATTCCCTATTTGGTTCAAAAGTCTTATAATTAAACTCTTTGATAAAAACGGTACCAACAGTATCTCGGAAATCTGGATATAAGTATGAAATCAAGTAATCATATCCATATACGTAAATCACGCCATTTTTATAATAATAATTTAATTCCGAGTTCTTGTTAATATCGAAAGCAGAACTATGCGAACTTATGCAAAATATTCCGATAATCGCAATCAGAATCAACCGTATCAATTTTTTGTTTTTCATTTTAATTTTCTCACAGTTTTATAAAACTCTTTACTTTATCGCCGCATTTCAAAGTATAAATTCCGCTAGATAAAGCCGAGATATTTATTCTGCTAGCAGGAGTAGCTTCTAAGACTTTCATACCCAAGGCATTATATATTTCTATATTATTGCTTCCGTTCAGCATAGCTTCGTCAATATTGATAAATTCAGTTGTTGGATTCGGGAAGTGAGAACATGAATTTTTACGTTCTTCAATATTTGCTGAAGCACCAATAACAAATTTTGATAGATATTTATTCAATGCTGCAATTGGACTTGGATTGTTCGGTGCTA
>CAZIIZ010000735.1:0-1744 GCA_964539225.1 uncultured Hyphomicrobiales bacterium
CATGCGCCCGTATAAATAGGCATTAGAGGAATCAATGGAAATCGCCTCAGAAAAGTCAGCGATAGATAGCTCGTACATCCCTAAATTAGAATAGCACTTTCCTCTGTATGATAACAAGTTAGCTCTAAAACCTATATCGGATAATTCCATCACCTTTGTATAATCAGTGATAGCAGCATTGAAATTATTTTTACCTTCATATAGCTGAGCCCTAACATAATACCAAATATATTTTTTGGGGGAAGAAGAAATTTGGGCATTCACTTTCGAGAATGCTAAAGGATAGTTCTTCTCTGAATATGCAATAAATAAGTTCAGGTTTCTTGTGTTGGATTCATCGAGTAGGAATAATTCAAACATATCGTCAATTGCCTCTTCGTATTTTTTCTGTTCATAGTAAACCTCGGCTCGAAATCTATAACCTTCACTGTATTCAGGAGAAAGTTTAATTAATTGATTCAGAATCTTTTCAGCTTCGCCATAGTTTTTCAGAGTTAAATAATTCCTGCCCAAACCTGCCCACGCAACTACATACGATTCATCAATTTTCAAGGCTTTGCGGTAATCAGATTCAGATTTATCAAACTCTTTTAAATCAAAGTAAATCTGTGCTCTGTCACAGTATATTTCGGGATCATCAGGAGATAACTTTAATGCAATCGCATAATCTTCCAACGCCTTATTGTAATTTTCGATTTTTAAATAAATATCTCCCCTTATAACATGAGCGCCAGTTAACACATCTTTATCCTTTGCAGAACAATATTTTATGGTATTATTTATATCGCTCAATGCAGCTGCGTTTTGGTCTTGGTATGAATAAATTACTGCACGATAATAGAAAGACATGGTGGATTTGGGATTATCCTTAATTTCCCGACCAAAATAATCAAGTGCCTTGTCAAGGTCTTTGTCATTATAGGCTTTTACACCTTGCTCGAAATTATAGCTTTGAGCATTAGATATGAGAGCTGTAAATAATGCCAGGTAAAGAAATAGAGATTTTCTCATAGGTCGAAATTTAAATACATAGTACGTTCAATCGTTTTCATTCTTCAAATTTGAATTCTTATAAACTATAACAGAACCAGCCAGATAGTCATGAATAGCTTTCCTTTTTAAATTACCATAAACAGTCATAAGTGAAATCCAACCGAGTGTAGCTTTCACAATGAACCTAAGGATTGCTATAGGGAATAGTATATTTTTTGTTTCATCTGACTCTCTTTTAACTCTGATTCCAATTATCATATGTCCAATAGTTCCTCCAAAAATACTGGTAAATAGAGGATCATACAGAATGAAAATGAATACAAATGCTACAATTCGCGCACTATCTGGTACACTTGTAAAGAGCGAAAAGAAATAAGAAATGGTGAACATGAAAACCACAATGACAATACCATCAATTGCAATTGCCTTTATTCTGTCCAAAATGCCAGGATACCTTTCTTCAAGCATATATTTTTATTAAAAAAAAGTGAATTATAATTGCAATAATGAAACCGTTACTTATCAGTAAAAGTAGTAATATATTGCCACACCAATTCAGTTGTAATAATATCTTTTGAAGATTTATTAAAAATAATCAGATCAAATAGAATGTGAGGTAAATAATAGGTTATCAATCGACCCAGTTTGTAAATATATTTTCCAAGTCAAGACAATCCTCAAGCTTATATGAGTACATCTGTAAACGGTAAATAACAATGCGAGATTTCGGCAATTAGGAATGCAAGAAATC
>CAZIIZ010000736.1:0-1743 GCA_964539225.1 uncultured Hyphomicrobiales bacterium
TATGCTCTGTCGAGATTTTTGCCACGGCTTTTCATCTCGATTAATATCGTACCTTTCCACAGCAGGTCGATATAACCATCTCGTTCGTCTAATTTTTTCACACGATGCTCGAAGGTGCCTACTCGCTTGCTGCTGATGCCGAACACATTGAAAAATTCAACTAAAAATGGTTTAGCGTCGGCTTCTTCGTTCGCAGTGTTCGCCCATTCCTTCGAGAAATTTAATGCTCTATCCTTAATCTCATTCCAACTTAGTACCATATCTTGTTTTCATTCTTTAATTTCAGTAATTCCTGCTCTACAAATTTAAGAAGAATATTCGAGTTTACCAAGCGGAGAAGGAATTAGGAATTACAATGCTACACTCTTCCGATTACTGGGAGTCATCGGATGAGTTGGAAACAGTTTACGCAAGTGTGGCACATCTGCAAAAAGACCTCCAAGAGGTCAAATGTTTATAGAAAATTGATTATTATTAGAGGATTTGCCAATTTGGGCTGTCCCATAAGTAGTTATTCTGAGGTCAACATGAAAACTTCGTTTTCACTAAAAGGAAATGACACGCATCGGTATTGAAAATAATTTCGTCATTCTGAACGAAGTGAAGAATCCAATTCGGTCGTAACTTGTTGGTATTTATGGATACTTCGCTACGCTCAGTATGACGAATATATTTATTTTTAAGTCCATTTCAATACTTTTACGAGCTTCTGTGTCATTAGGAACAAAGTGAAGCATCTAAGACCTTGTCGATACCCGATAATTTAGGATGCTTCGCTACGCTCAACATGACGATTTTAACAAATTCGATACTTATGAGACAGCCCCGATATTTCTTGAAATTCTCGGCTTGCTCGAAGTATTCTCGATAGAATTCAACTTGAGTTACCGGAGGATAACCATGTTTAGCTAATAATAAAATAACAGAAACTTGCAATAAGAAACAGCACCTAACTCCTTAAAAATATACACAGTAATAATTTGTAGATTAGACACTTTTATAGATGAAATGTGTTTGCATTCGTTTTAATAATTAATGGTTTAAAGAAATGTAAATTGTTACAATGCTGAAGAAATATAGCTTGGTTGCTTGGTGGTTTATTTGTAATTTGGCAATCTGATGTTATGAAAATTGAGATATGAACTAAAATGATTATAGAACTAATGATTATCGGTAAATCAAAAATAGAGACAATGCACAATATATGGGGAATAATTCCCCGAATTAATTATTTTACAAATTAATTTCAAGGAGATTATTATGACCGCACAAAGTTATAAACGGTTTTTACCGTTATTCGCATTTTTTATTATGTTCGCCGGAGCGAGAGCGGCGGACTATCTATGGGAACCAAAGCTAATGTGGGAAAGTAAAACCTACAACCAAAGCGTTTGGCCCTATTTTTATAACAACGACGAAAATATTATATTTTCGACAGGAAAGCAGTTAGTTGTGCTTGATTCAAAAACTGGCGAAGAAGTAAAAAAATCTAAAGAATTTGATTTCGATGTCTATTCACCTTTGCAATTTTCTAGCGACGAGAATACTTTATATGGATTCTGCGGAAACACTGACAATAAATACAATGCTATTTTTCTTTTAAACATGAAAACTATGGAAATTATTGACACAATTCCTTATCCATATTACGATATATACATAACTAGAGAGAATGGGGACAAATTTATACTGATGAATCCGAAGGCAGTAATACCAATAAACGAAAATAAAATCTTATTCATG
>CAZIIZ010000737.1:0-1738 GCA_964539225.1 uncultured Hyphomicrobiales bacterium
TACATTTCCGGATGGATTTGAATATAATAGCAATGTTGATGCAGTACCTAGTATATTTGATTTATATGTTCAACGAAATGAATTTGGAAATCAAATTCTTCGCTTAACTTCCAGCGTAGTATCTTATAATTATAATACTAATTATTTATTTTCCACCGCAGCATCGGGATCTCATCTTATGCTTGGGGGATGGTTTGCTTATCATAATGGACAAGGATTTACCGGAGCTATGGATAAGCTTCAAGCGTGGTTTGATCCGATCACGGATAGTAATTTTGAAGATTACGTCAATAGCATTAATGCATATAGTTTCAGTGGTTCAAGACCTGCACATCAATCGTTAATATGTCGTATGCATACGGACTATCCGTTTGATATGAGACAATATGCTCCGGGAACTAATATTTCTCAATTCAATATATTAAGTGGATCACATGATGTATGGTCAGGAGTATGGAGAAATGCAAATCCGTTTTATGCCGTATCTTCTTCGCAGAAACAAGAGACGTACCTCGGAGTGTCATTCGGAGCAGATGTACATGGATTTGCTAATTTAGGATCTTGGAGTGGATCTCAGAAATTAGTATATAATTCTTCTTCTTGTAATTATGTGTCTCAATCAACATATCCATTTCAATTTAAAGTCATTGAATATCCAAGTACATGGGGAATTTCTAAATATGGACCGAATAAGTTTCGCAATGAAAAGGTTCGTCATGTAACTCAATCAATAGCAACACGTTTCGATGATAAGGGTCGTTCAACCTATACCCCCAGAAATAATATTGCTCCTGATTCTAATCAAATTGGATTTTTTGTAGATCCACAAGATTTTAGAAACAAAGATATTGTAAGGTACTTTGGTAATTTTGATTTTATGGATTCTATTGGTGCTCCATACAACCAATATTCGTCCAGTTATCAATCTTTAAATGTATTTCGCAAAGAATATGCGACATCATTAAATGAAAATAGTGGAAGTAGAACACTGTTCAATGAATTAATTACTCTTTTCAAATTGTACTTTAATCGTTCTATTTTTGAGGCAATCAAAAATGTTGTTCCGGCTCGTTCTAATGCTTTAGTGGGAATATTAATTGAACCTACTATTTTGGAACGACCAAAGTATCCGATAAAGCCAATATACAGCGAAGTAAATACTGGATCGGTATTTTACGCTGATGTTACAGCATCCCGCTATTTCCGAGATCCTAATACAAAGTTACTTAGAATTTCCGAATCTCTTTTATATGTTGATTTTAATATTCCTATAATTACATCACCCGATTCTGCATCCAATTTTGATTATTCTACTTTACCATCCAATATGACTATGGATGTTAATCTTGCATATTTGAATCTTCCAAATCGAATTTACCCATTCAATTATTTACCCCTCGGCACGTATTTTCCAGATACAATGGATAATTATCAAAATGGACATTTTGGTGGAGGTGTGGCCGAAGACCCTATGTTGATTCTTCCACCTGCTCCACCAGAGCCTCCTCCAACTGCAAACTTCTCGTCCGATGTCACGGAGGGATATGTTCCATTTGTTGTGAACTTTATAAATTCAAGCATACATGCAACTTCATATCTATGGGATTTTGGAGATGGAAACACAAGTACAGAAATAAATCCAAGTCATATTTATACTACAGATGATTCATTTACGGTGTCTCTTACAGCTTATAGAAATGAATTGCAAAATATTAAAACTGTGGCTGGATTTGTCAAT
>CAZIIZ010000738.1:0-1737 GCA_964539225.1 uncultured Hyphomicrobiales bacterium
TACCGCCATGACCTAAAGAATAAAGTGCTGCTGAGACTAATTGACCTTTTCTAAAGAATTTATCAATTCTGCGAGGATACCATTTGCGGAATATCCAATAGACAGCAATCATCAGTACAAATGCAGATAACAGTCCAAGTACAGGAGCCAATGGAATAAATGCAATTGTTTCCCAAAGTTTATGCCATCTGATGATGTCCACGCCTTTATAAGCGATACCGGCACCGGCAAATCCACCGATAAGTGCATGCGAACTACTTGTAGGCAATCCCCACCACCAAGTGATCAAATCCCATACTATAGCACCAAGTAATCCCGTTAATACTACCCAGACGAAAGCCGGATCCGCAGGATTAATGATTACAATTTTCGCAATTGTATCTGCTACTTTCGGAGCAAAAATAAACATTGCTATAAAATTGAAAAATGCCGCCCAAATCACAGCAACTCTAGGAGTCAACACTCGAGTCGATACTACGGTTGCTATTGAATTTGCTGCATCGTGAAATCCATTGATCATATCGAATGCTAATGCAATAATTACCGTTATTATTACAACTATCCACAATCCGTCCATTTATTATTATTCTCTTAAAGTTATACAAAATTTACTTATAATATAATGCTAAATAGAGGATTATGCCGATTCAATAAGAATTTCTTCAATCAAATTAGCTGAGTCTTCGCAGCGATTGATAGCTTTCTCGTATTTTTCGTAAATTTCTTTCCACTTAATGATTGCGATAGCGTCTCCGCTTTGGAATACTTCGGAAATTGCTTTTTTGAATATATCATCGCCTTCAGATTCGAGCTTTCTGATCGCAGCACATTTTGTTTTAATTAATTCTACGTCTTTGAAATCACGCATTGCTCTCAGAGCAATTTGCAATTCAGAAGTAGCTTTAACTAATATTTCAGCAATTTGCTTTATATCAGGTCGGATTTCTAATTCGTACAATATAAGTCGAGAAGTAGCTCGGTCAACATTATCCGCTATCGAATCAAGCTTTTTGATCAGCTTCAGAATATCTGTTCTTTCGATTGGAGTGATAAAAGTTTTGTGGAGAGCTTCTAGGCATTGTACACAAATTTGATCCATTAGCTTTTCTTTGCCTTTAATCAGAATCATACCGTCATTAAGATTTATTTTTTTTGTGGCGATATTTAACAAATCGGTTGCCATTGCATTGCAATGAACCATTAAAGAATCAAAGTAGTCAAAAAATGCGTATTCCTTGGGTAATATACTTCTGAACATATTCATCTTTCTGATAGTACAACAATAAAAATATTATGTACTACAAAAATAACACTTTATTTGACAGAATAGAACAAATTAAAATATATATTTTTTGATTATATTAGAATAACAGATAATACAAACAAAAAAGTGAGTCCGAAACTAATCCGAACTCACTTATAAAGTACATTGTATTTGTCGATATAAGATATGCTATTTCAATATATATTAATGTAATGGAACTGATAACCAGAAACATATCGCCGCCACAATAGCTGCAAAAGGAATAGTAACGAACCAAGCCATTACGATTCGGGAAGCTATTTTCCATTTGATTCCGGCTAAATTAGTTGTAGCTCCAACGCCTACGATAGAACCAGCTATTACGTGAGTGGTTGACACTGGAATACCTAAGTGCGTAGCTAAGAAAATTGTAGCTGCCCCAGCAGTTTCTGCTACAAATCCGTGTACTGGTTTTAATTTTGTTAATTTCATCC
>CAZIIZ010000739.1:0-1732 GCA_964539225.1 uncultured Hyphomicrobiales bacterium
ATTTATGAGTCATTGTTGCAGGATGGCAAAGTAAACTCTTTGCTCCGCCTAAGCTTTCGGCTAATTTGAATAATTTTGTTGAAGTTACGAATTTAGTAGCTGCCTCTATCGAATCATTATTCAATGAAAAGGAGATTATTCCACCATAAGCCTTTTGTTGATTCGTTGCTATTTGATAATTATAATGCGATTCTAATCCTGGATAATATAAATTCTTAACTTCGCTTCTTGTTTCTAGAAACTTGGCTATGTCTAACGCATTCTCTGAATGCTTTTTCACTCGTAAGTCCAATGTTTCAATTCCTCTAATCACTAACCATGAATCAAATGGAGAAAGTATTCCACCGGTAGAGTTTTGAATGAACTTTATTCGCTCACCGAGCTCTGCATTATTTGTGACTACAAGTCCTGCTATTAAATCGCTATGTCCACCCAAGTATTTAGTTGCACTATGAATTACAATATCGGCTCCCAATTCAATTGGTTTTTGCAATATTGGTGTTGCAAAGGTGTTATCAACGCAGACTAAGCAATTAAATTTATGAGCTATATTGCAAATTGCATTAATATCTGATATTTTCAATGTTGGATTGGTGGGACTTTCGAGCCATATTAATTTTGTTTTATGTGATATAGCGTTTTCTATATTTTCGGCATTTGTGGTATCCACAAATTTAATGTTAATGCCGAAATTGCTATATACTTGATTAAACAAACGAAATGCACCCCCATAAATATCATTTACAGCTATGATTTCGTCGCCGGATTTAAGTAATTTTGCAACTGCATCAATCGCAGCCAGACCGCTTGCGAATGCAAATCCGCGAGTTCCGCACTCGAGTTTGGCTATTAATTCTTCTAATACTTGTCTCGTTGGATTATTTGAACGGCTGTAGTCGAACCCTTGATTAACTCCCGGTGCAGATTGCACGAAAGTCGAAGTTTGATAAATAGGTACGCTTATCGCTCCGGTGAGTGCATCGACCGGTATTGAGTGGAGGATTTTTGTTGATTCTTTCATCACGATTCCTGATATGTTAATAATAAAAATTTATTTTTAGCTTATCAGAATTCGTTTTATCGAAGTAGTGTCTAAAAAAAACACTCCTTCGATAAGTCAAAGGAGTGTAATTTATACTAATATTGGTATTTATTTCACATCTATTGATCTTATCTCTCCTTTGTCTTCAAAGGAAGGAATTGGCACCTTGTTAATTAAATTAATAGGTTGCCATGACTTCATCGGGCCTTTCCCTCTGTCATTCTTGATAAGCTAAACTGCAAAGAACAATCTTGTGAATACAAATATAATACAATATTTGTAATTTCCAAAATAAAATATTATTTTCTAGAAAAATATTTTATATTTACATCTCAAAATGAATAGATATGGATCAACCCGAATTCACTATTCGCAACAAAAAAACATATAAATTTTCGGTCTAAAGAACAATAAGCTGATACAAGGTTAACCATCATACACATCTTTGTATATACCGATGAATAGTGTCATTCCGGTATTTGCTCGAAGACTCGCTTGAGGGATGACAATTATGAGGAAAATAAAAAAAAACCTTCCGAAGGTTTCTTTATCCTTCGGAAGGTGAATGATTTGAGTTCTTGTAGATGTCCTACATCTTCAAGATGTAGGACATCTGATTAAATCCGATTATTTCACTACATCAATTATTCCTACGACTTTTTCGTCGCCGATATTAATTGAGATTAAGTA
>CAZIIZ010000740.1:0-1730 GCA_964539225.1 uncultured Hyphomicrobiales bacterium
CGACGAAGCTGTCATCTTCTTTAAATTCCCATCTTGAGGGGTGTCAGTCCGTAGGACTGACGGGGTGGATACACTTTCACTTGAGTCGAGCTCACATTATATATTAATTAGTTTCATCCGAGTAGATACGATTACTGCAATATAAAGAATTACGAAATTTAGAATATGCTTAGGAGTCTGTTGAAAAAGCCCAATAAATTTCAAGGCAAAACATTTTTGAGTAGTATTAAATAAAACATGTTCTTTGACAATGAAAAAAGAAAAAAAGTCGAAAAAAGGCTTCTATATGCTTTAGTGCCATTTTTATTAAGCAAGAATACATAATATTAGCAGAAATATTAGAAGCAATCGCCTGCTTAAGCGTTCCAATACCGAATGTTAGTCTCATAATCATTGAAAGGTTATAGCAAGCCGCCGCGACGATATATCGCTTAGCTATATTCTCATTGCCCCTTAATGTCGTTCGTCTCATCCCGCCGCAGTCTAAGATATGAGCAAAACTCCGTTCTACGTGCATGCCGCGCCTTTTTAATAAGTCTTTGCCGAAATCGCTCTTTACTTGCTCGCACGTTGCTATGACTGCATTTGCTTGGCTCTCGTTTAATTTGCTTAAATTCCGATGGTCTATTCGGTCTGGAATTATACAAATTATTCCACTCTTTCTCAACTCAGCAATTGTATCCGTATCATAGTATCCCTTGTCTGCCGTTGCTGTTTCTACTGATTCTGCATTTGTTGGGTCGTCGGAAATATCGTTTAATCTGGCTTGAGCATTAATAATTTTTTCTGTATTATCTGTCGAATCCGACACGTCGCCATTAAGTAAATTTACGTCAATGATTGCGCCTGTATCTAGGTCAACAACGTTTTCAGGTTTGTAAATCATATCTACTGCGCCGTCCTTCTTTTTACCAATTTTAGCGTCGGGCTCGTAAGGATTATACCACTCAGCGTTTGATGTTTTGCGATCTTTACGCTTTCTATCAAATTTCGCTATTGCAGCTTTATCGCTTGTATCTATGCCGTTTTCTTCTGCTAATTTTTTGATATATTCTTGATAGCTTTCTTCGGTCATCCTGTTTTTTAAGGCTCTTAGTGATGCATTAGCTTCCATCACCGAAGAATCAAAGGCTAAATTTTTACCTTTAACCATACCACGTTTTTTCATTTCTGTCAATACAAATGAAAAAACTTTATAATTTACGCTTATTGGCAGTCGTTTACGAATCACAGAAAGAGATGAATGTTCAGGAGTTGATTCGTTAATATCGTAATGCAAAAAATGTCTAATTGAAAAAGAATCATCACAACGCGAGGCTATACCGCGCTCGCTACGTATATTCTCAAAAAAACCAACAATGAGCATTTTGAAATAAACTTCTGGATCAATTGGCGGACGGCAAGCATTATCAGCGCAATAGTAGGCCGCGCAGAGTTTGCGGACATAATCGCCAAAACCTACTGATAACAAAAAAGATTCTAATATTTCAAAGAACTTTAATTGAGGTTTAATTTTAAGTTCAGATGTTGGTATCCAAAGCTCAATTTGTTTTTCGTGCGTTTTTTCTTTTATCATTCTATTTTAATATTGCTATTATTGTTATTGCAAATTTAAGCAATTTTTATACATGGTTGTAGGCTTTTTCAACAGACTGTTAGGAGACTGTTGATAAAACAAGAAAATGTCTGAAACAGGATTCTCAGGATTTACAGGATTAGCTGGAACACAG
>CAZIIZ010000741.1:0-1726 GCA_964539225.1 uncultured Hyphomicrobiales bacterium
AATCTATAGTTAAGAACTCAGCCTACAAAGCCAGATTGGATTACGAACTAAGGTATTCGGCTGTGCTTAAACAAAAGTTCAGGACCGAGACCGCAATAGCAACCGAGAACGACCACAGAAATGAAAGCATCGGATACTTGTTTATGACTGAATTAATATATATACCAATACAGAGCTTAGAACTGAAGCCTGCAATTGCAATCTATAATTCCGATACTTACGATTCGGCAATTTGGATATTGAACTCCTTCGCTAATTCGAGCATGCAAATCAAGCCATTATACGAGAATGGAATTTTTGCGAAAATCAATATCGCATATCGTCCTATAGAAGAATTATCATTATTTATCCAATATTCCGTTAATTATAAACCGGATGCCGAAACTATTGGATCCAGCTACACACAAATAAATAAAAATACTGACCAACAATTGCGATTCAATTTGACTATGAATCTATAAACCAAGATATAAGAAAATATATGAACATAATTGTCTGAACTATGATTTGTGTGTGTTTTATGCTTTAGTATAATTAAAAATGTCTGAACCATTGATTTAACTGATTGAATTGATGAAGATGATTAACAGTTTGTTGAAAAAGCAAGAAATCTTGTCATCATGACCTCCTAATGACACCGAAACTAGTTTGAACTTAAAGAAAATGACATACATCGGTATTGAAAATAATATAGTCATTCTGAACGAAGTGAAGAATCCAATATCCGGCAACTCCCTGATTTTATGAATACTTCGCTTGGCTCAGTATGATGATATTGTCTTTACTAAGCTTTTTAGAAACGTTCCTGAGAGCATCTGTGTCATTAGGAACGAAGTGATGTATCCTTATTTCTTAGGGACTTACAAAATCTTGGATTCTTCGCTGCACTCAGAATGACGAAGGAATAAGGGTAGGAGCAATAGTAAAAAGATTCAAAACATCCTAAGTCTGTCAGATGTAGGATATCTAAATCTTAAACCTTAGTAGAATAAAAACCTGCTCCGCACACAAACCTTATTACCTTATTCCGTTTGCTAGGTTGAAGAATCGATGACGAAACAGCTTACACTTTACATTCTCAATAAAACCACGAATTTACAGATAAAAAATAGATAAATCACGCCCAAGACTTACATAAAACAATTGCTACTTGATTTGATACGAATTAATACGCTGAATAAATATTGACATCAAAAGCAAATTAGCAAAATATTCGTAAATATTCCGTAATTTTGTAGCTTAGAATAATACGAGATTATAATGAAATCTATAAAATTAGAAAATATTTCAAAGTCTTATCATAAAGATGAGTTTGTAGTTAAATCTGCCAGCTTTAGTGCAGAGCCGGGAGAATTCGTAATTTTAGTCGGACCTTCAGGTTGCGGAAAGACTACAATACTCAAAATGATAGCTGGATTAGAGGAAATTAGTTCCGGCAAGCTGTACTTCGACCGTAAAATAATGAATGATACAGAACCTAAGGAACGAAACATCGGCATGGTGTTCCAAAATTATGCTCTTTATCCGCATCTAAACGTATTCGATAATATCGCTTTCCCACTGACGATACAAAAAGAAAAAAAGAATATCATAAAATCAAGAGTTGAAGAAACTGCGAAAATACTTGGGCTTGAAGATTATTTAGATAAGAAACCAAAGCAATTAAGCGGTGGGCAACGCCAGAGAGTAGCTCTCGGCAGGGCGATAATTCGCAAACCGGACGTGT
>CAZIIZ010000742.1:0-1725 GCA_964539225.1 uncultured Hyphomicrobiales bacterium
AGTAAACATCTGGATCCCGATAAAATCAAAGGTGTTTTGTTGGATATAATTCTCCTTCTACAATTAACAACTGCTACAGCAGCGGGAATGTTACAGGTAGCAGTAATAACGTTGGTGGCTTTGCTGGGATTAATTCCGGAACCAGCACAATCATGAGTAACTGCTACAGTCTGGGTAATGTAACTCAAATAGGTAGCTCGGCAAGTAACTATGGTGGCTTTATAGGATGGAATTATCAAGGTACTATTACAAACTGCTATTCTATCGGCTTGGTAAAATACGGCTCTGTAACACAAACGACCTGTGGTTTTGCAGGTTCAAGTCACGGCACTCTCACAAACAGCTTCTGGGATCAAACAACATCTGGTGCTACTACTACGGCTGGAGCAGCTACAGGCAAAACCACAACTCAAATGAAAACACAATCAACATTCTCTACGTGGGACTTTGGTACAGATGAAACAGATTGGGCGATGTCCTCTACAATTACTTGTGGTGGCTATCCTACATTTAGATGGACAGGTGGCTTTTCCGAAGCTCCAACAAATAATAATATTGCTACTCTTCAAAATCTCGTATGGGTAGCTGAAAATAGTACAAGATGGACTGGCACTTATACTCAAACAGCAGATATAAATATGTGGACTACTCCAAGCTGGGATGGAAATAAGGGTTGGACACCGATAGGGACTTCTATTACAAAATTTATCAGCAGCTATAATGGAAATGGCAAAATTATTTCCAATCTTTACATCAATCGTAGCACTAATAATGTAGGTCTATTTGGTGTGTCTCAAACAGCAATAATTAAAAATCTTGGCGTAGTTAATGTTAATATTATAGGAGCTAGTTATGTTGGTGGTCTTGCAGGGTCAAGTATTCAATCCCAAGTTCGTAATTGTTACAGCACTGGCAGTGTGAGCGGAACAGATTATATCGGCGGTCTTGTCGGGGCTAATTCTGCAACAATTAGCAATAGCTACAGCACTAGCAGTGTAACTCGTACTAGCGGATCTTCTACTCATTTGGGTGGCTTTGTTGGATTTAACGATGAGGGAACAATTCTGTATTGCTACTCAACGGGTGCGGTTTACAGCTCGGCAGGAACAATATGGAATGAAGGTGGCAATAAAGATAAGGGTTTTGCAGGAGATAATTTTACTGGAAATTTTACTAATAATTTCTTTGATAGCGAAACAAGCGGTCAAACAGATGATTGTAATAACGGAACTACAGCCACAGCTAAAACTACAGTCGAAATGAAAACACAAGCTACATTTACTGGTTGGGATTTTACAGCTGATCCGGATAAAGATTGGATTATCCAAAGCGGAGAATTTATATCTTATCCATATTTGCAAGCTTTTACTTATGACGCTCCGGGAGCAAGTCCAGCAGTGAATCCGATACCGGGATTGAAAGTTGGTGCTCCGGCTAACCCAACTTCCTTCGTAGCAACAGCGAATTCTACTACTCAAATAAATTTAGCTTGGGCATTGAATGCGAATTCTAATGGTGTTGTAGTTGCATATAATACAGAAAATACTTTCGGCACTCCGATAGGAACATTTACTGCAACTCCAGGTAGTAATGCTATAACCGGTGGGGGAACAGTACTTTATGTCGGTAGTGGAACTACATTTAATCATACTTCTTTAGGTAATGGCACTCACTATTATTATAAAATATGGTCGAAAGATGCAAATGGTGCATACTCAAGCGGAG
>CAZIIZ010000743.1:0-1723 GCA_964539225.1 uncultured Hyphomicrobiales bacterium
CGTTGATTGGTTCGTATCTCGATTAATTATTAATCCAAAATTTGTCTATGGCTTTAATATAGCCGAAGACCAAGTTGTTTTATTGTGTAAATTACTACAAGAGCTTGAACCTGAGAAATTAAAGGACTTAATAATCAACAATAATTCTGAAAATGAGTTTAAATTGGGATTCTTTGAAGGTAAGTTGTATTTTAACGATATTCCATTTGAAAAGTTATCTACCGGATATATTTCTATAATTAAAATATTTCAAGATATTGTTGATGGATATAGTGCGTGGCGATTAGACGACTCAGAAGATATTAGCCAAATGGAAGGAATTGTATTCATTGATGAAATTGAAGCTCACTTGCATCCTAAGTGGGAGCAAAATATTATTCCACTTCTAAAAAAGCACTTTCCGAAAGCTACTTTCTATGTAGCGACTCATTCGCCGATAGTTATCGCCAGCACAGACGAAGGCGAGGCTTATGAATTAATTAGAGACGAACAGAACAATATAACAGCTCATGAATTAGGCAACCCAAGGGCTTGGTATATGGCTGATATTTATTCTCAAGCGTTCCACGTAGAGCAATCTCAAGATTCAAAAGATGAGCAGGTGGAATTGATTACCTTAACAGCAAAATATTCTGCTTTGGTAAAAGATTACGTGAAAAGCAAAAATGAGGCAAAAAAGCAAGAAATTGAAATCGTGTTTGAGCAAATTGACAAAGCTATGGCGACTACAGATCCACGCCGGATTACTCTTGAGAATCTAAAAACTCTCGTTCAGTAGGAGCATCCGATGAGACAATTATCAAGGAGTTCTAAATTAGATAATGTATTTACCGTAGAAGACAAACTCAATTACTATGAAAATCTTAGAGATAGTAACGGGAAAATAATAACCCGTTGGAATTATCCAAATTATCGAGATAAATTAAAACCGATATTATCCGAAATGAGCCATGGAGAATGTGCTTTCTGTGGTGCAAAAATTGGCGATAAAGACTTTGATATCGAACATTATTTACCCAAAGAACGCTTTCCGTATTTATCATACAGTACCGATAATTATTTACCTGCTTGCAAGAAATGCAATCAAAGTTTGAAGCGTGTATTCTTTCCTGCATCTTTAGAACCAATTCGTGAGAAATTAGCCGATAAAGCATTAGTCGGTAAAATGGAAGGAATAATTCCATACGAACCGAGCGAAATTCTCCAGAAGACTTTGGATAGAGTAATTTAACCAACCTACGATACAATTGAAGAGCATTTTTACTTTATGGCGGACTCAGCTTGTTATGTACCCAAAACTGAAATCGGTGAAAGAACTAATAAAATGTTTTTTAATCATTCAGAAGTTGTTAAAAAATTGCAGCGATTAAGCACACAAGTATTTACGATGATAAATGAAGGCTCATCTAAAGATACAATTCTCGGATGGGGAGAATTATTTGGTCATAGTTTCTATATAGAGCAATTTTATAACTTTTGGTCTGATTTTTTAGATATAACTTAAAAATTCCCCAAAAATACTAACCATTATACACATCTTTTAGGGTTGTCATTCCGGTTTTGTGAGTCTTCGAGCAAATCATTCTTATGATTCAGCGTAGCTAAATACCGGAATCTAAGAGTTCATCGTTTTAGGATTGATAATGGTTCTTTTGTATTATCAAGTATTTAGATTAACTACGTTGAATCCGAAGACGGATTTCCTGCATCCACTCGAAGACTC
>CAZIIZ010000744.1:0-1700 GCA_964539225.1 uncultured Hyphomicrobiales bacterium
CTTTGGTATAGAGAAGAAATAGAAACTCCTCCGATGTTTGCTATGCTTGATTCGTCTATCCAGTGGGTGTTTAACCGTCGGATGATGCAAAAGGCAGAATATACTAATCCCGAATATAAATCATCTTTCGCAATTACCATTAGTTCTTCAGAAGCAAATAACGCATTAAGTAAATACGAATTAATCGAAAATTTCGCTGAAGAATTATCGCAAGCATTGCCTCAATTCAGAGATAAAGTTCCGACTCATTATCGAATAATTAAGGAGAAGCGTGCTACTTTTGAAGCCAACACAGAAATAGAGAACTACCGAGTCAATCAAATTACAAATATTCAAAATTTCTATATTTGTGGCGATTGGACCAAAACTGATTTGCCTGCTACAATTGAGGGAGCGGCGTTAAGTGCAGAAATTGTATATAAAGATATACTAATTAAAGAAAATTAGCCTTAAATGCTAATAAATTCAATAAATTTTCGTAATTTGCATAACTTTTAATTTGCATTTTAATTATTAAAAGCAAAACAAAATATTAAAATTATTAAAATATTATATAATTGGAAAAAATAATGATAACACAAATTGAACCATTTAAAATTAAAACGGTTGAAGCTATCCCGATGACTACATTAGCTCAACGCGAAGAAAACTTGAAAAATGCCTTTTATAATCCTTTTACTTTGAAATCAGATCAAGTTACTATTGACTTATTAACTGATAGTGGAACTACTGCTATGAGTTCTAAGCAATGGGGAGCTATGATGGACGCAGATGAGGCTTATGCCGGCTCTGTGTCTTACTATAAATTTGAAGATGCTGTTCGTAAATTTACTAACTTCAAACACATTATACCTACTCACCAAGGCAGAGCTGCCGAAAGAATATTATTCGCTTCGATGAACGTAAAAGGTCAGTTTGTGCCGAACAACACTCACTTTGATACTACTCGTGGCAATATTGAATTTTCTGAAGGCGTAGCAGTAGATTTGTTGAACGAAGACGGCAAAAATCCAGAAATTATCGCCGACTTCAAAGGCAATATGGATTTAGATAAATTAAAAGCATTTATCGAAGAAAAAGGTCCAAAAAATATTCCGGTTTGTATGATTACTGTTACAAACAATACTGGCGGCGGACAACCGGTATCTATGGAGAACATCAGAGAAACTAAAGCATTATTAAGTCATTATGGAATTCCATTGTACATCGACTGCTGCCGTTTCGCTGAGAATTGCTATTTCATTAAGCTACGCGAAAAAGGCTATGAGAACAAAACTATCTTAGAAATAGCTCAAGAAATGTTCTCTTATGCTGACGGTGCTACAATGAGTGCCAAAAAAGACGGTTTGAGCAATACAGGCGGATTTTTAGCTACAAACGACGATCAAATTGCCGAAACAGCCAAAACTATCTTAATCGTTACTGAAGGCTTTATCACTTATGGCGGTTTGGCTCGTAGAGACTTAGAAGCTCTTGCCATTGGTTTCGAAGAAGTAATGGACGAAAATTACTTGAAATACAGAATCGGTCAAGTGAAATACTTAGGCAATAAATTAATCGAAAACGGTGTGCCAATTCTTATGCCTACTGGCGGACATGGCGTTTATATTGATGCTACTCGCTTTTTGCCAAATATCCCATCAAGCCAATTCCCAGGTCAAGTAATTTGTAATGAAATTTACAGATTAAGCGGCGTGCGT
>CAZIIZ010000745.1:0-1697 GCA_964539225.1 uncultured Hyphomicrobiales bacterium
TCTACTATCGCTTTCAGCAATTTCTACAATTCTGTCGAATCCGGCTACTTCTACAGCCGGCAAAATAATTGCTTGCACTCCGCTGTCGAAAGATTCACGAATTACTTCTAAATAATCTTCTGCGAATTGCTCCGAATCCAAATGAGAATGAGTGTCTATCATTATTCTGCCGCACCTTGTAATGCTTGCAATTCTGCTATCACTGCATCTACATGCCCGTTCACTTTTACTTTTCTATAAATCTGCCTAATAATACCATCTGGATCGATTATAAAAGTGCTTCGCTCCACGCCCATATATTTCCTGCCGTACATACTTTTCTCTACCCATACTCCATAAGCCTCACAAATTGATTTGTCCGAATCGCTAACTAATGTAAAGTTCAATTCTTGTTTTGCTTTGAAATTATCGTGCGACTTCGAGCTGTCCGGGCTAACACCGATAATATCAGCATTTAGCATAGATAATCGTTCATAATTATCTCGAAAATTGCATGCCTCAGTAGTGCAACCGGAAGTGCTATCCTTTGGATAAAAATATAATACTATCCACTTGCCTCTATTTTCGGATAAAGTAAGCTTTTTTTCGCCGTCTGTATCAGCTGTAAAATTTGGAGCTAATGTATTTATTTCGATAGACATAATTTATATTTCCCTCGATATTCTGATAATTTAGCTAATTAATTGCTCAATTGAGCATTAAATAATCTCATAATTTTATTTTCTAATTCCGTAACCGGAACGACTACTACTTCTTGAACTGCTTCTCTTTGCCTTGCTTCTTCGATTTCTCGTTTTTTATTAGACATCACCATATCAACCGGGGAAATATTATTAGTTATCGCACCGCCAGGTTCATCGTCGCTACTTAAGTCGTCGAATTCTCCTGGAGTATCCATATCAAATTCATTGCCCTTGCCCGAAGGCGAAAATATATTTATCTTCACATCGGCTCGATAATACTCATTCAAGCATTTAATTATATCCGGCTTTTTATCAACTAATCCCATCTCGATAAAAGTACTTGACGGGATAATAGTAATTTCTGCATCATAGAATTTCACACTTTTCAAATAAGCCGACTGCAAAGAAGACAAATTATAATCAGTATTGGCATATTTAGAAGTAAATCCCTTCCAACCTAGTTTCAAAGCATCTGCACTCAAGTCAGATTTGCTAGTATTAACGCTTACATTGCTCGGAGCGACAGTTTGAGTGTTCGCCGGAGAATTATTTACCGGAGCAGAATCTCGCATAACTGGAGCTTCCGGAGCAGCTACTTGCTTAACAATCGGATTACTATTTGCGGCTACACTAGTAGAATTACTAATCCCAAGAGTTAAGCCCTGTTCAAAGTTTTTTTTTAAGTCGGACAATCCGCTTAAGAGTTCCGATATTTCCAAAGTAGTATCCATCGCCGCCAATTGCAGTAACGTAGTCTCAAATTTAATTCTCGGTTGTGGAGCATATCTTAAAGCATGTTCTGCTGTAGAAGCCATACTTAACATACGCAATAAATCAGGCTTTGTAAACTCAGCAGCTACTAACTTAAATCTACGCAACACATCCGCGGAACTTTCTATTAAATCTGTTCTATCGGTTACTTTCACGGCTAATAGATTACGCAAATGCTCAACTAAGCCGTCCATACATTCCTGAAGGTCATAGCCTTTACTCAATATTTCCTTAGTCAATACA
>CAZIIZ010000746.1:0-1697 GCA_964539225.1 uncultured Hyphomicrobiales bacterium
TTGTTGTTGATGTTAATCCGCTTGCTTCAGTCATAGATAGAGTAAATAGATTATCTTTGGCTATTTGCACTCTGTAAGTATAAGTTTCTGAGCCTTGAGTAGCAGGAGCAGTCCAATTTGTATTGAATGAATTTGTTGTAACATCGGAAATTGCAGTAGCGTAAGCTACTTTAGATTTTGTTACTTGTTCTTTAATATTAGACCAGTCGCTAGAACCGCCATCATTAACAGCTTTAACTCTAATAAAATATTTAGAATTACCGGTTAATCCAGTGGCAATTACTGAAGTATTCGTACTTGCAATATTCGATTGGGTAAATGCTGTAGTACCAAAAGTATTTGAAGTAGAAACTTCTACTGAATAAGTAATTGTTTCGCTACCGGTGCCATTATTTGGAGCTGTCCAATTAACCGTAAATTTATTTGAGTCAATTGAAGCTGTTTCGATTGTTGTTGGTGCGTTAGAAAGAGTAGTAAATTCCTTCTCTGCACCATAGCCAGTACCAAGAGAATTGATAGCATAAGCACGCACATAGTATTTAGTATTTGAAGCTAATCCGCTAATCGAACTTGTAAATGAACCTAAAGCTGTTAAAGGATTAGTTTGAATTTCAATGTCGCCTTGTGTATCGACTTCCGGCGATGCTGTAGTACTATAAACGACACCGCTTTCAGTTACAGTTGAGCCATTATTATTCGTAATATTGCCACCAGTTTTTGCTGAATTTAATGTTACTTCAGTAACATCTGTAGTAGTTAATTCCGGAGCCGGAGCTGCGGGATCGATACCTGCTTTGTACTCATAAGCACCTATATCTATAGTCGCATCGCCGGTAGTTTTAGCAAGCTTTCTTGCGAAGCCAGCACCGCGAATATCTGTAGATAAAGAATTAGCACTATTCTCTCCTTTATCGACACAAGGCGAAGTACCAAAAATACGGAAATCATTTTGGGCTGCGTTCACAAATTTAGGATTAGAAGTGATATTATCATTTGTAGCTGTAAATGTAGCTCTTGAATCGGTAGTAATATCATGAGTAGAATTGGAATAGCAGCAATGGTTTAGCGTAGTAGAAGCGTTACCAGTATAGATTTCATGTCCATTATCAGAGGAGCCAAGGGCAGTATTCCCCCAAATAATAGAATTATTTATTACGGCTGAGACTCCATCATATATAGCAATAGCCCCACCTATACTTCTTGCTTCATTGTTAGTAAAAGTACAATTCGTAATTATTGGAGTTCCATTATCATCACTACAAATTGCACCGCCATCATTAGCATAGTTATTATGGAAAATACAATTAATAATTTTAGGCGATGAATTATTAACATTGTAAATACCTGCTCCATAAGCAGTAACCAGATTATTAGTTATAGTACAATTGACAATCGTTGGAGATGAATTATTATTATATATACCAGCTCCATAAATGTGAGGCTCGACATTCATATCGCCTTTTCCATCTTGAATAGTAAAACCATCTAATACTGCTGAGTTAGTTAAAGCTAATCCATCTGGATGGAAAAACACGTGGAGGCAATTGTCTGCATTATTACCGACCTCGCCAATATCACCGCTCAATACTGTTTCATTTGTTTTACCTTCTCCAAAGTTAGCTCTTTGATTTACAGCGGATTCCGTTCCGGCAAAACCACCATAGATAGCAACACCATATTTCATCCGGAAATGGTAA
>CAZIIZ010000747.1:0-1697 GCA_964539225.1 uncultured Hyphomicrobiales bacterium
GATGGATATGAGTAAATACGACATAATCGTCTGTGCCGGCGGTCCGTACAGAGAAACGGACTTCCAACGCTTAAAACAATACACGTATAATGGCGGCTCGGTATTGATGTTTGCCGACAATTCTACTCCGAGAGACATTTATAATCTTGGATTGAATACTTTAGGATTCGGATTAGCAAGCGAGAGATTATTTTCGAATGAACAGCCAGCTCAATTCACTAAAGTTGACAAAGAGCATCCGATTTTCCGTGGAGTGTTCAAAGGCAATCAGGACAGTCGTGAAATTGTAGAAAGTCCAAAAATTACTAAGGCTCAGACCGTACTCGGCGGATTACAAATTATCGAAATTCCGGGCGGAGCATTCCTAAGCGAAACTAAAATTGGCGAAGGCAAGGCTTTGTACTGTGCGGTTACTCCCGATGCAGAATGGAGCAATTTCCCATTTACAGGAATATTCCCGACCACAGTTTTCAGATCTATTTCGTATTTATCGTCTAAGCAAGAAGCCGGAAAGATGGCAAAAGCAGGCGAATCAATTACTGTGAATATCCCTAAAAAATTCGCAGTATTTAGCAACTTCAAAGTTGTAGATCCGAATAATAATGAGACTTTTGTTCAAACCTCAATGATGCCGTCGGGACCAATGCTATCATTAGAAAATATGAAATATTTAGGCAATTATAAAATCTATACTTTGCAAAATCAGCCCGTTGCGATTGTATCGGTTAATCCATACAAGTCCGAATCTGATTTGAGCTTGTTCGACAAATCCAATACCAAAGAATACTTGAAAAATATTTCTAATGATAAGGTAAATATTCGCTTTGTTAATAGCATAAAAGATTTGCAATCCGAACTCAATGCCGCTCGCATTGGCACGGAGTTATGGCAATTATTCATAGCATTAGCATTGTTATTCCTAATAACAGAAATGCTTGTTGCTAAAAATTCAAAATTGGAAGTAGAAGAAGTAGAATAAATATAAAAAGCTCCCTTTATTTTTAGAATAATTTGTAATTTCGTCATACTGAGGTCTCAAAGAAAACTACGTTTTCACTAAAAGAAAATGACATACCATGTTAAGCCTTTAGAAATTATGTAGAGAAAATTCATGAATTTTCTCTACATAATTTCACTTTATCCTCACTTTTGGGGAATTTAGGAAAGTGTGTCATTAGGAGCGTAGCGAAGTATTCATATTTCTCGGAGACTTACAATATTTTGGATTCTTCGCTACGTCCTAATGACATGGACCTCAATGCTCCTATTGGCTACATTTTATCAAATTTGAGGGTAATTTTCTATTAATGAAAACGTAGTTTTCTTTGAGACCTCAGAATGACTACTTGTGAGACTGGCTCGGATAAACCAAATTTAGAGCCTGAATTATTCGATTTTCTCTTGTTATTTACCCAAAACCGCTTCGTAACTAAATTGTTTAGAAATGTAATCACAACAAATTGATTATATACTGAAATATTGAACAAATTTTGATTAAAACTAATAATTTTTATTTATTTTTGCTATACTTAGCTTGTAATATTTATACAAGTACGGGATTATTATATAATGATGCGAACATCAATTCGTTATATCCAAGGATAACTATTATAATTAACATATATCAGGCGGAATTAAATGAAAATTGCATTTGGAGCAGAACACGCAGGTTTTAACCTGAAAAAAGACTTAATCAA
>CAZIIZ010000748.1:0-1687 GCA_964539225.1 uncultured Hyphomicrobiales bacterium
CGGAACTTATTTCTTAGGCAATGAATTTTTGATTGGCGGTATTTTGACATTAATTCTTTTGGCTATTCTTGGCATTATTTGGAATTTGCATCACAAAAGAGTCAATTAGCTATGGAAACGATCACTCGTAAATCATTATTATACAAAAGCGGAATTGGCGTAATAGGCATTAATTACGTACAAGGTTGCAGTCATGGTTGCAATTATCCTTGCTATGCTTATATGATAGCGAAATCTTACGAACGCACCAAGAGTTATGAAGATTGGTGTCAGCCGAAAATAGTTGCGAATGCTGCCGCAATTCTAAACAAAGAATTAGCTCACAAAAGAAATAAACCGGACATCATTCATCTATGCCTAAGCACAGATCCATTTATGTATGGCTATCCCGAAATTATTGAACTTACCTTGGAATTAATTTCGATAATTAATTCATACAATATCAAATGTATAATTCGTACCAAAGGCACATTAGCTCCCGAACTTACCGATACTAATCTATATTCACCCGATAATATCTACGGAATTAGCTTAGTATCATTAAATGAGGAATTCCGCAGAAAATGGGAACCCGGAGCAAGTTCGTATTCCGAACGAATTAACTCCTTAAAGTATTTGCATAATTGTGGATTAAACACTTTAGTTCATATCGAGCCATATCCTACTCCGAATATTATCAATCAGAATTTAGAAGAAATATTAGAAGCCGTAGGATTCGCAAATAATATATATTTCAGCGGATGGAACTATAACAACATAGTAAAACAATTCCCGAACTATCAGCAATTCTATTCCGAACAAGCCAGAATAGTTCGTTCGTTTTGCAATGAGCATCATATTTCCTATAATTCTTGACAAAATATTGAAAATTTAAGAAACAATCGCCTTAATATTTCGTAATGCAAATTAGGGTAAACTAAAATTAAATAGAAAGCAGACAATTGTACAATAAGAGAAGACATATAGCAATAGCCTTGATGCTGCTGTCGATATTTGTGTTTCACTACGCAAGTATTAACTTCTTCTCGCACACTCACATTATCAACGGAGTTACAATTGTCCATTCGCATATTTACAATAGTAGTGCTGAGAGCAAAAGCTCAAAATCTGAAAACAGACACAGCCATACAGCTAATGAACTGACCCTAATTGCCGAATTGTCGAATTTACCGGTATTGATTGTTCCGATTATTGCTTTGATATTAACATTACTTTTAACAATATTATACAGCTATCGTCCAGAAATCGAATATCATACATTAAATAACCGATTCCATCTCAAATCTTCTCCTCGTTCTCCTCCAATAATTTTTGCCTAAATATCATTAATTCACCAAAATAATATGTTTAATCTAATCAGATAGAATATGATTTTCAATTTTATTTATTGAATTGAAATATCACAACTTGAGTAGTTCTATTCTGAAGTAAATAATCATATTATAACGCTGTTGCAAAACTAAATATTAAGTTTTGCTTAAGTAAATATTGATATTAATACAATAAATCAAGTACCATAGGGCAATATTATTACGAAACCTTATAGACTAGCTACGCTGAATCCTAAGAAGGATTTCCTGTATCCGCTCGAAGACTCGCTTCACAGGAATGACAACAATAGAGTTTCTTTAAGTACTTAGTATTTATTATATTAAATTTTCAATATTAAAATTAGTATTGTGTTGAA
>CAZIIZ010000749.1:0-1684 GCA_964539225.1 uncultured Hyphomicrobiales bacterium
AAACAAAAAAATGAAATGTTGCTGATTGATACTATTCAAGGCAATACCTTGGTATCTAATGTGGTGGACGGAGTCGATAATGAGTTTGGCATCGTTCCAATTGCGAATGAAAAATGCCAGTATATACAATTTGAAAACAAAGGTTTACTCCCTTACAATTTCAATCAAATTATATTAAACTCTGGTTTATATTATTCGATACCTCCGTCGCAATTACCATTTACTGTAGCTCCGGGCGAGAAAAAAGATTTGATGGTGTGCTTCACTACCGATAATTATACTAAAGCAAAATTAACTGATTCAATTATGTTGTCGATGAAGTGCTATTCCTTAATAGTACCTCTAACAGCCGAAACTGATAAAATAATACATACAGTAAGCACTAAATGCGGCATGCCAATTAAGCTAACTCTTAGCTCAGTCGTTACTGATTTATTATTCGAAGAAATCAGCTTAGATAAATCCGCAAATACTGCGAAATTAATTTTCGGAATACCGAAACAAAGTCAAACGAAAATCGTAGTCTCCGATATATTAGGTAATGAAAAACAAGTATTACTATTTGAAAATACGCATTCTGGACTATATGAAATGGATTTCAGCTATCAAGACTACGAATCAGGAATCTATTTTATAAATTTAATTAATAGCGGCGAAGTAATTACAAGAAAGCTACTATTAAATAGATAATTTTTTATTATTTTTGCATAAAAATATTATTTGCGAAAAATTACATCTGTAAAGCTAATTATTATATCAACATATATTTGGAGAAAAAAATGCGGAAGTATTTTATTACAGGAGGCACTATCCTGCTAGGGATTATTATCGGCGTAATGTTTCAGCCGTTAATCTCTGGCGATAATGTCTTTGAACAAGTTAAAAAATTCGATAGAGTATTAAATACGGCTATTAAAAATTATGTAGAAGATGTGGACACTCAAAAGCTAACAGAAGCCGCAATTCGCGGAATGCTTGGCGAATTAGATCCGCACTCTGTGTATATTACAGCTGAAGAAATGAAAGGCGTAACCGAAGATTTCCAAGGTAGCTTTGAGGGTATCGGCGTAGAATTTGATATTATCAATGATACTTTAACTGTTATCTCTCCCATTTCCGGCGGACCGAGCGAATCATTAGGAATCTTAGCAGGCGATAAAATTGTAAAAATTGACGGAACTAATGCCGTCGGCATGGATAGAGCAGACGTACCTAAAAAGTTAAGAGGCACTAAAGGTACAACGGTATCTTTAGATATTAAACGTGACGGTTCCAAGGAATTAATAAACTTCCCTGTAGTTAGAGACAAAATTCCATTGAATTCAGTTGTGTCTTGTTTTATGATGGACGGTACAGACATCGGAGTGATTGCTATTAATAGATTTATGGCGACTACTCACGATGAATTACTGAAAGCAATGGACGAATTACAAGCAAAAGGCATGAAAAAAATATTATTAGATCTTCGCGGCAATCCGGGCGGTTACTTAAATCAAGCGGAAATGATAGCTGATGAATTCTTAGGCAAAGGCGATACAGTAGTTTATACAGTAGGCAGAAAACCTGAATTCGACGAAGTTTATATAGCAAGCGGTGGTAATAAATGGGAAAATATTCCAATTATTATTATGGTCAATGCTGGTTCGGCTTCTGCAAGCGAAATCGTGTCTGGAGCTATTCAAGA
>CAZIIZ010000750.1:0-1681 GCA_964539225.1 uncultured Hyphomicrobiales bacterium
CGGGCGGCTTATTCTTTTTCATTACACCTTTATACGGACTAGTAGTTAAGGAATTAGATTTATATAGATGGATGCCTTCTACAAAAGAAGAAGTATCTCTCGCATTCAACAGAGCTAATTTAGAAGTTATCGATTGTGAGCAAATTGATATGCTCAAGACAGCCGGGACGATGTTGACGAAATGTAATAACCAAATTGTATTTATACAAGCGTCTAAAAAATAGGAGAATAAAATGGTACTCAAATCTTTTGTCAGTATACAAGGAGCTAATCATACTCACCCACAAGTAACGGATGAAATGAAAGCTCATTCATATTTCTTTGACCCAAAGAAAGTAGCAGACGAAATAAAAAAGAAACATTTTCAAGATATGGCTGACGACTACTTCGAAGGCTTCACAACAGACGGCAAAGTGCTAGATGTTACAATGGAAATGTTTGAAGACTACGCGAAGATGATGAATAGAGAGTTAACAAAAGAAGAAAAGAAAAGAATGTTATATGAGATAAATCACACTAACGAAGCCTTAGGAGAGCATTGAATGACGCTCAAGATATATAAATCAAAACAAACAACGCATGCGCGTGTTTCAAAGCAAGGCAAGGTGTTTATCGCAGGAAAGCTTACTAAGCACCCAGTTTTCAAAAACGATACATTGCCAAAGGCTACTACGTTAAATACGTTTGCATCACACTTGAAAAATAATATCGTAGTCAAAGAAATCGCTAAAAAATATCATACTTCTATTACGCAATTATTTTCCACACAATGCGAGTATAATCAGAGTTTACCTTATGAAGCAGCTTATAGTGATATGCGTGAGAAATTTTATATTCAATTTTGGAAATTCGATGCTCTGGAGCCTAAGACACAAGAAAGTGTTATTGTGCATGAGCTAGTGCATCGAGCAATGCAGTTATCAGAAGGCGACAAATATGACATGAATAAGTATGATGATTTAGATTACATTGACAGTCCAAGACAACAAGAAGCATTCAAGTTTGAAATTAAATTTTTTAAAGAGGAAGGTGTTTCTAAAGATAACGCATTACTTTATTTAAACGGCACAAAACCTACAAAGAAATTTTTTAAATATACAAAATCGCTGATTGAAAAAATATACGAAGATAAAGGAGAATACTAATGAGTGTAGGACTGGATATCGGTACAGCTTTTTTAGTAGCTTCTAGAAAAGAAGAGACAGAAGTTAAGTATTCAAAATTAAGAAACTCTTTCTATACAATAGAAGAAACCGATTTTATGAGAGAGATGTTAGACTCAATTCATGTGAGTTATATATCTAAAGAAGGATTGCTTTATGTATTAGGTGACACAGCTTTAGAGTTAGCAGCTTCTTTTCAAGGAGACGCTAAGAGACCTATGGCCCAAGGAATGCTATCCCCGAAAGAGAAAGAAGCATTACCTATTATAAAGTTAATGCTAGGAGAGATACTTGGTAAGCCGAAGACAGAAAAAGAAACTTGCATGTTTACAATTCCTAGCAATCCTATAGATGCGACTAAAGATGTAGTGTATCACGAAGGGTTATTAAAGTCTATAGTAGAGAGTTTAGGTTACACTGCAACTTCTATTAACGAAGCTTTAGCAATAGTATATGCAACATTATCAGATAAGAAGTTTACAGGGATAGCTTGTTCATTCGGAGCAGGTATGGTAAAC
>CAZIIZ010000751.1:0-1679 GCA_964539225.1 uncultured Hyphomicrobiales bacterium
GAGATACAAGAGGAACGCTGTCTGCCATCGCCACAAAATTAGCATCCGAGCAATTCAAAGTAGTCGTTAGCGGATTTGCCAAAGGCGTGGACAAGCAAGCCTTAGATTCTGCAATTAACTACAAGGGACAAAGCATAATCGTGCTACCGCAGGGAATAATGACTTTCGCTTCCGGCTTCAAAAAGTATTACAAGCAAATTATTGACGGCGATGTATTAGTGCTAAGTACATTTCCGCCAAAGGTTACTTGGAGTGCCGGATTAGCTATGGCTCGCAATCCAATTATTTATGGATTAGCAAGCGAAATTTATGTAGCAGAATCATCGGACAAAGGCGGCACTTGGTCGGGAGTGATTGACGGACTGCGAAAGAACAGAACTATTTTCGTTAGGAAGCCTGACTTTGGAGAAGCCAATGCCAATGAATTACTTATCGAAAAAGGGGCAAAGCCTGTGGACTTCTTCGGTAATATAATTGATACAAACTCCGAATCTACTACTTCCGAACCAGAAATCAGCGTAGAAGATAAAATAGTTAATTTGCTCAAGCAAGGCGAATTTACACTAAAAGAAATCATCGAGAAATTGCATATAGACATTAATGAAAAGAAGCTCAAAGAGAAATTATCGCAAATTCCGAACGTAGTAAAATTAAATAAAAAGCCATTAAAATTTAGATATGATGAAGCTGTAATTGGGATGTTTTAAAGTATTTTGTACTTCAGCTTCATACGACATTACTCAATCATAGTAGAAGAAATATTACTATTTCTTCTACTATAATTGGTCGTGAAATAAAAGACCGTTGCGGAACTAAAAATATTTTTCACCATCCTTGCTTCCGAAGGTTTACGATTCTCATAAAAAAAAATGCGGTCCGAATACTTACGCACTCGAAACGCATTAACGCAAAACTATTTGAATAGATTACATTAAATATTCAGCCCAATTTATATTTCTCATATCGCCTGTTTTCTCGAATTGTATGTGCATACCGAACGCAGCTGCTAAAGCGTGCGGAGTTTGAGCCATACCTGTATGCTTTACATAGTCGCGTAATTGCTCTTTATAGTCAGGGTGAACGCAATTATTAATAATCTCGTGCATTCTCTCTAATGGAGCTTTCCCACGTAAATCTGCTATACCTTGCTCAGTAATCACTACAGAAACTGAGTGTTCGCTTTGGTCTAAATGCGATACCATAGGCACGAATGCACTAATTTTGCCGCCTTTAGCTACTGAAGGACAAGAATAGATAGACATATAAGCATTACGAGTGAAATCGCCAGAGCCGCCGATACCATTCATCATTTTGCTACCAAGCACGTGAGTAGAATTGATATTACCATAAATATCCACTTCTAAAGCTGTGTTCATAGCAATAATACCGATTCTGCGAGCTACTTCTGGATTGTTTGAAATTTCCTGTGGTCTTAAAACTAATTTCGGATGGAAGAATTTCATATCCGAATACATAGCGTCCATTGCTTCTGTAGATAAAGTCAATGAGCAACCGCTAGCGAATTTACATTTGCCGGATTTCATCAAGTCAATTACTGAATCTTGGATTACTTCTGTGTACATTTCGAACGAAGGAATATCTTTGCTTAAGCCTAATGCACCGAGTACAAGATCGGAAGAGCACACGTCTGAACTCCAGTCACATTCAGAAATCTCGTA
>CAZIIZ010000752.1:0-1676 GCA_964539225.1 uncultured Hyphomicrobiales bacterium
AGAAGGAGATAAATTGTACAATTCGCTATATTTGTCGGCAGTATTTGCAATTTTCTCATTTGCTAATTGAAGTTCTAGGTTCTGCATTTCAAGTTCTATCTGATGGACTTCCAGCTCGTGAATAAGCCTCAGCATTTCTTCATTTGTAGAAACTTGAAATGACTTTTCATTACATACCTTTTCACAGAGCATTTCATATTTCATTTCTGATTGTTGTCGCAGAATTTCGTCATCTGATTCTGTATTGCTTGGTATCATGCTAGTTTATATTTATTGAAAAGTGTAGCCGAATTTCAGTCTTAATCCTAGTGTCAAACATCGTATTGTCAACATTTAGATTAGATTGAATAATTTGTATTGTGAAAAGAGGAGGGAAGTTTCTTTCTCCTTTATCTCTGATGGAATAAACGTTATACCTTTGCTACCTCAATATTCAAAAATCAGATGCAATGAGAAATTATTAACTAATTGCAAAGATAGGTGTTTTTTTTGTAAATTGTAAGGATATTCGTAAGTTATTGAAAATTAAATAATAGAGTAGCATCTATTATTGTGTTGTTTTAATAGTTTAGTGCAATAATATTAGGTGCAATATCAGCCACCAATCATGGTTGGAATCTGATAGGACAACCCTATTTGAGCAAGTATGCTGCAAATTCCGGCAGCGATTTAACCAATATGTATTTATTTAACGGACTAACGTACACAGATTATCATAATGATGGTTATGTTCAAAATCTTCCAATTGTAGACCCATTTGCAGCCTATTTTACTAAAGTGACAGCCGCTGGAGGTGTATCTTTTGGTTTGGAATCACGTCAAAGTGTCCGTTCAAGTGTATTATCAAGTATTGCAGATGTAGTATTTCTGGACTGCACAACAGCAACCGGAAAGGATAGAACCAACATTATTATGGATGATACTCAAATTGCAAGCTATCAAAACGGTGTAGATTATGAAAAAATGATAACTACGGGCACTGTTGTACCGCAAGTATATACAGTGTTAGATGGGCTTAATTATTCATACAATGTGTTGCCAACTGGTAGTGTTGTCAATCTTCCTTTAGCCATTTACACCAAAAATGCTGGAAACACCACCATAAGTGTAAATGCAACTCAAGCACCAAGTTTGTCGAAATTATTGCTAACCGATAATGGTACAAGTCCGGTTACAGTAACCGATTTATTGACTTCCGATTATAGCTTTACAGCCACTGCCGGAACTGATAATACTCGCTTTGTACTTACAGCACAACGAGTTCCAACTGCTAATGTGATTGAAACAGGAATGGGCGAGCCAACAGTATTAATCAATAATTCAAAATTAACGATTAATTATTTGTACGGAAAGGCGAGTGTACGAGTTTTTGATGCCATAGGACGAACAATAACGAATAAAACAGTGAATAATGGTATAGTTGAAATAACACTACATGTTGTTGGATTGTATACTGTTCAAATTGAAGCGGGGGGAAAAATTTGTACTAGAAAGATTATTAATCAGAAATAATTTTACCGTTTTATAAATCATCTATAATAATAGTAAATCGTAAAACCTGTCCGTCCACTGACGGATGTCTAAATAGTAAATCATAATATGAACACAATAACAAAAAAACGAATATACAGCTCACCTCGAATAGAGCGTATTCAACTAGACAATGAAATATCATT
>CAZIIZ010000753.1:0-1673 GCA_964539225.1 uncultured Hyphomicrobiales bacterium
AGAAAACTCAGTATTGGAGAAATTGCACCAAGCTTGATCTAAAGTAAATTCCTCGGTAGTAAATGTAGAAACGTCCGACCAAGGGCTTGTTTCTAAGCTGTTTTTAGCTTTTACTCTCCAGAAATAAACAGTAGCCGCTGCGAATCCGTTAGTAGTGAAATAGGTTTCAGTTTGATCGGCATCGTAAAACATAGTAAGGAAATCTTTGTCTTCCGAGATTTGCAAAGTATATTTTGTCGCAGTCGGTACCGGATCCCATCTGAATGATATAAGCGACTTAGCATCGGGATAATCATAGCTTGGATTTTTTAGAACAGGCTTATGAATCAAACTTGATTCTCTAAGCATAATCGACATATTGTCGCCTGCCGATACATATTTCCAAGCATTTAATTCACCAATTTGCACAGGTATTGTCGGATTCCAATGTGAATCGCCTTGACCAAGTTGTCCGTAAGTATTTCGCCCCCAACCCCACAAAGTACCATCTATTTTAATACCTAATGAATGTTCGTGGTAAGTAGAAATATCTGTCCATTTATCAGTACCGATTTGCACCGGCACGATTTCAAAAGGATCGCCGCCGTTATTCCCGATTTGACCGCTTCCATTTGCTCCCCAAGCCCATAAAGTGCTATCAGTTTTAGTCGCCAAGCAATGTTCGTATCCTGCGATTACTTTTTGCCAATTATTAGCAGTACCAATTCTTGACGGAGTTAAAACGGAACTAATATTTTCTAAACCTAATTGGTGCATAGTGTTCTTGCCCCAAGCCCAAAGCGTATTATTGCCGATACCAGTGCCGAAATTAGGCACTTTCATTATCGCCACAGAGAAATCATAACCGGCACTGACCACAACACAATTTGGTATAGAAAGAATTATAGTCGGTACAGTTCTTTCTATTTGAGTTTTGTCTCCGAGCTGTCCGAAAGTGTTATCGCCCCAAGCCCAAAGTGTGCCGTCGGCTTTAATTGCCAAATTATGCTTATTGCCAGCATCTATTGATTTCCATTTATTAGTATCAATTTTCGTGGGATTTGCTAAACCGATTTTGTTGCCTGTGCCGAGCTGTCCGAACGAATTATCGCCCCAAGCCCAAAGTGTACTGTCGCTTTTTAACGCAATACAATGCGATGCACCGCAGGAAACCATCAACCAACTATCGCCGGATATTATTTTAGGCTGAGATTGATTGGTTGTTGTACTGTCGCCTAATTGAGATTTGTCGTTCAGTCCCCAAGACCAAAGTGCACCGTTTTCGTCTATAGCTACTGAGAATTTCACACCGGACGAGATGCTTTTCCATTTTTTTGATGTTGCGATTTGATTGACGCTTAACTCTTTCGTGGTTTGACTGCCTAATCCCAATTGCCCGACTACATTTGCTCCGGTTGAGTAAGCCTGATATTGTGCATTTGCAACTCCGAAACCGGAAATAATCATTGCAAAAAGTAAAATGAATCCCTTCATAATACACTCCATTGTTGATTTATTATAATTTATTATATACAATATTACTTTTTGCTCTTCTACCGTGAAATATATCGGCAGTTTTCTAAGATTTCTGAAGTATTATGATTTGTTATAAAGTGAAAATTATAATAATCATGGTAATAAAGCTAACCATTATACACATCTTCGGCAATACCGATGAATACTGTCATTCCGGT
>CAZIIZ010000754.1:0-1673 GCA_964539225.1 uncultured Hyphomicrobiales bacterium
TACCGCACCCAAAACGCTCATAATAACTATCATGGAGCCGGAAGGAAACGATGGAGTTACCCAACCGACCAAGGCACTATTCCAGTCAATATTGACCAAAGATAATTCATACAGAAACGATAAACCTATAACCGACACAAATGCGATAATCCATTTCTCGAGAATTTTATATGAATTAGTATAAAGCATCAGAATTACAAATATCGTTACAAGCAATGCTCCGGCTCGAATCGGAATCTTGAATAGCATATCCAAGGCAATAGCTCCGCCCAATATTTCTGCTAATGAAGTGGAGATAGAGGCAAGCATAGCCGAGGAGAGCAGAAATTTGGAATACTTAGGTTTGAGATGCACAGCCGTTGCTTCCGATAAACATAAGCCTGTGGCGATGCCTAAGTGAGCTACGTTGTGCTGAAGCAGTATTAGCATAATCGTTGATAAAGTAACCATCCACAATAGAGCATAGCCGTATTCAGCACCGGCGGCAAGGTTTGATGCCCAATTTCCTGGATCAATGAATCCCACGGTTACTAAAAGCCCCGGTCCGATGTATTTCAGGATGTCTAATCCGCCGAATATAGGTCTGTAATTTTCTTTGTCAATATTTTTGAATAACTTGAACATTGTGCTTCTTCATTCTTTTCTGATTTTTATTTACAATTTAGCTTAAACTAAATATAAGATTTCCCACTTAAACGAATGAGAAAGAGAAATAATGTAAATGGAGTTGACTTCCAAAAATTATATGCAATCTGTGGTATCATTTTTCTTGAAGATAGTTAAAGCTAAATATTGCCTGCTATTATCCTTTTTTAATTTTAGTAGAAAAAATTATCAATTAGATTCCTAACCTTAATTGCACCAAACCTTCGGTAGATAGCTAAAACTATATATTATCTGCTATGATTATTTTTTAACTTTAGTAGAAAATTTCATCAATAAGATTCCTAAGCTTTAGATTTCTAAAATTATTCGCACCAAATCTTCCAAAGGACTAAGAAGCCTTCGGATGGTGATTTTCTGGCTAGTTTCGGCAGTTTTGATGTTTCTGCAACTACATATTTACACCAAAATCAATATTAGAAGCATTTCGAAAGTAATTACAAACGATAAAATACTGTTTTCAATTCCATAAAAGCGTATTTCATCAATTGTTTTCATATTGACGATAATTAAATTTCATGTTTTAATCAATTGATTTATCTAATGAATGATTCACCTAATACAATTGTTTCAATTTTGGGAGTATTTTATTCCAAATATTTTTCGTATTTTTGTTTATGGTCAATCCATGTTAAGTTTAGTAGCTACGATGATATTCAAGGGAAAGGTGCAATCAAACATCTTTCCCTAAATTATTTATATTGAATAATAGTATTAGTTAATATATTATATAAATTGTTATTTTAAAACAAATAGGATTTTTTCTATGAGAATATTTAAAAATTTGGGCTATATATTTAGCCTGATTTTTCTAATCGCACTATCGGTATTACCTAGTAAAGCAATGGATGTGCAAATTGGTACGGGAACGACATCTACCACTGCACCGTTTGTCGGAAATTATGGCGGTGAGAAATCGCAGTATATTTTCACTGCTGATGAGATACTGGCTAATGGCGGAGTCACCGGCTATATTAATTCGCTCGCTTTTAAGCTCATCACTAACACTG
>CAZIIZ010000755.1:0-1669 GCA_964539225.1 uncultured Hyphomicrobiales bacterium
TCCGGTACTTATTTAAAAAGAGTCTTGCAGATTATTAACTGCAAGACTCTTTTCGTTTAATTATCAAGTCTTTATGCTGATTTATTTAATACTAAAAAAAGCCCAATGAATATAACAACTTCACTGAGCCTTTAGAATATTGTAGCAGAAAATATTATCTAACAATTACGAATGATTTGGTAATACACTCATCGCCAATTAGAAGTCTAATTTCATATTTCCCATTCAATAAATTTTCAACGCTGATTGTTTCTGGATGATTTCCAGCACTTCTTTTAACTCCATTCAACACATTTTGAACTAAGTGACCATTTGTGTCGAAAATATCAATTTTTACGAAATTGGTTTCTTTTAATTTATATTCTATGGTAAATTGTTTGTCGGCAGTAATTGGATTAGGATATAATTTCACTATTTCATTATTATTTGGCAGTACTGAATCAGCTTCTACTCTGCTTGTACCTCGATTAGCAATTGCAGACAATAAATTCCAAGTAGCAATACCTTTTCTAATGCAATTTAATTTATGAGAATGAGCACACTCTTCGCAATCAGTAGCCATTAGAGCTATTGATTCTGTAGGATTCGCTGCTATCCATTGATCTGCCCAATTAGCATCCGTATTACTATCACCATTTGAATCGTATTCGCAAGCATCATTAGCGTATTTTTCCATTAAATTATCAGTACCATTTGGAGCATAGCTTTCAATGTCGGCAAAGTCAAATAGAACTTTGTT
Source organism: uncultured Hyphomicrobiales bacterium (assembly GCA_964539225.1). GTDB lineage: Bacteria > Bacteroidota > Ignavibacteria > Kapaibacteriales > UBA2268 > CALLXS01. The sequence continues at coordinate 740 of CAZIIZ010000755.1, forward strand.
GTTAGCAGCACAGAAATCACGAATTATAGTATTAATTGCGTTCAAGTTGCCATCTTTTCCTGAACCATCTAAATGCCCCGTCATATAAACAAAAGTTACATTCGGATATTTAGCTTCTAATTCACTCATTTTATTTAGATATGTATTAATTCCTTCTACAGTATTATCGCTACAACCGCCACACCAAGACCACATAATCACGTTCTTATCGCATTCTGGATTGCTCAATAATGTTTCTGTAGCTGTAGCCCAATTGATGTCGCCTGAATGTCCTAAATCGCCAGCATCTGGCATAGCATAATCATTGAAGAAGGCTCCAGTTTTCAAATTATAAGAATCATTAACGTAAGTATAAATACTTGAATTGAATTTCTCGAGAGCATTTAATCCAGTAACTAATTGGCTGCCGTGAGAAGTGTGTTGATATGCTACTTTTAGTTTGCTGATACATTGCTCAACCTTTGATTTATTCAAAGAATTGAAATCAGTATTATTATGGTTTATGATAATTGATTGAGCGAATGTCATCGCCGGCAGAAAAGCTAATATTAATCTGATAATATTCTTCATAGTTCACCCTTTGTAATAGCTGTAAATAAATATTTAGTAAATTAATGGTTTTTGCTTATAATTCAAAGGAATATTTTTGAATTATAACAAAAAGTAGCAGAATAATAACTTAAAATGAAAACGCCCTTGATTTTTTAAAATTCAAAGGCGTTAATAAACTCAAAATAGCATATAAAGTATCCAAATTATATAATCATTAAAGCCTCGACGTAGCAATGGAATCTATAATTATTTTTTATTACTCTTTTTCTGATGTATGTGTTTTGTAGGATATACTTTTACAGACATTAATAGCAAATTAGCATCCCGTGGGAAAAATTTAAATCATTATCCGAATTTGCGCCGGCTCAATATAATAGG
>CAZIIZ010000756.1:0-1666 GCA_964539225.1 uncultured Hyphomicrobiales bacterium
TTGTTAATACAAGTCTTATAGATTCCTGCATTCGCTCGAAGACTCGCTCGCAGGAATGACATCTACATGGTAGCTGAGTTTTGCAACGGTCTTAATTATTAAACCACAAACTTTTATAACTCTGATATTTGCAAAATCAACAGTATAACTATTGTGTAAAACCTTCCGAAGGACTAATAAGCCTTCTGAAGGAGAAGAGTCTGAACTACCTTCGGACAGTTTCTTAACTTGTCCGAAGGTTGGTTTAGTTTATACATTCTATTTCCACCTTTAAAACTCTTCCATTATTTGCGATAAATTTCGTATTTTTGTTTTTTTAATAATATTCGCAATGGTAGCATAATGATTGAATATATAGACCTCGAAACTGATAGATTAATACTTGATAGATTTACTTTGGCTGACGCTCCGAAAGTGCAAGTGATGACCGGTGATATTGCGATTGCCTCTACTTGCCTCCTACCGCATCCATATTTAGACGGAATGGCGGAGTCTTGGATTAATACTCACGAACAAAGTATCGCTTCAAATACTGAGTATATATGGGCAATTCGACTAAAAGAGAATAATGAATTAATTGGCTCGATTGGGGTAATCTTCGACGATAAAAATAAAATCGGCGAAGTCGGATATTGGATTGGTGCGGATTACCACAATCAACAATATGGACGTGAAGCTTTACAAGTAGTCGTAAAATTTGCCGTAGTAACAGAATATTTCAATAAACTAATTGCACGATGCTTTACTAGAAATTATTCTTCTATCGCAATTCTGGATTGGTGTGGATTTCAGCCCGAAGGCAGACATCGCAAACATATTTTCCACCTCGATAAATTTGAAGATAGTTTATCTTATGGATTGCTGATAGAAGATTATATGAAACGTTTTCAGGACTAAGCGACCGTGAAATTAAAAGAAATGCTTTATGTGTCCAAGATGCTGAATTCCGGCATTCAGCACGGCAATTTTTTCCGATTTGTGAAATTTGCCGCTGTTCTTAGCGTGATGCTCGGCACTATGGCATTGCTTATTTCAATGTCCGTTTTGCAAGGTTTCGAAGACAAATTAGCCGAAAATGCTATTAAATTCACTTCGCATATAAAATTAGAGAAATATCAACAAAAGTCGATAGATAATTATCCGCAAGTGATCCAAGCATTGAAATTGCAATTTCCGTCGATAGCAGCAGCTTCGCCTTATATGCAAAAAGAAGCTCTAATTAGCACTAAAACGGACGTGGACGGCATAATGCTGAAAGCAATCGCTCCGCAGAATGAAGCTACTGATATTAAATCCAAGTTGATTGCGGGCAAAATGCCACAAGTTGGAACTAATGAAATAATTATTGGCGAACGTCTATCAAAGAAATTGAATGTTAAAATTGGCGACAAAGTAACTGTATATCTAATGCTCTCGCAAAATTTCGATGGAAATCAATTCCCTGAAGTTGAGAAATTCGTAATAAGCGGCATTTATCGCACCGGAATGGCGAAGTACGACGACATATCTGTATTTTGCGAACTTTCATATATGGCTCAATTACTTAAATATACTCAAGCTGAATGCGGCGGTATCGATATTATGCTGAAGAATGTCGCTGATATTAAGCCGCTTAGCCGACGTATCGAGGCATATTTAGATTTCCCGTATATGTGTACCAATGTGT
>CAZIIZ010000757.1:0-1663 GCA_964539225.1 uncultured Hyphomicrobiales bacterium
CGTCTTGCTCCATTCTGTAAGGACTCAGCGATTGTCCGGTGGCAGCATGGTCTTCTATGTAATCAACGCCCTTAATCATAAATGGATTACCATTCATATAGAACATTCCGCTTTTATCAGTGCCTTTCGCTGTTTTAACCGAAGTAATTCCCAGAGGTTGAGCATATTCATCAATTAATTTGCCGCTTTTGCTGATGCGTACATAAATTTCATACAAATTCGGAGATTCTGGCGACCATAATTGCAGATTAGCTATGCCGAAATTATAATTCAAAGTATTTGCTCTTTCGTTCTCGAAAGATATCGGTCTTGACTGAGCTTCTGAGACAGTAATCCCGGTATTTTTATTGCGAATAACTGCTGAAACTTCTACTTGAATTTTGCCGGAAATCTTCATTCCTAAACTGTCTTTAAAGAATGGGTCGTTCAATAAATTAGCAATTTGACCAGATGCTATAGTAACTTTTGCATTTATATCTGCTTTTTGGTAATCTTGAGCAATTGCTGTTTTATAGTAAACATCCTTTACCCATACTTGAGGCGAACCCACTAAAAATACTTCGCGAAGCACACCGATACTAATTTCTTTAGCATAAATATTCTGCTCTTTGATTCTCTGCGAGAATTCATCAGGCGGAGTAACTACTAATTTCAACATATTTGATTTATTGTTAATAATATTCTGAGGTATTCTGACTGTAAATGGAGTCATTCCGCCGAAATATTTACCGATTAACTGTTCATTTAAATAAACCTCGACGTGGTCGTCTAATCCGAGAAAATTCAAAGCCCAAGAATATTTTTTAGCTACGTTCGGGTCGATACTTAATTTCTTGCGGTAAGCTATTCTTGATTTATTCACAGATGTTGATGGCATCGAAACAGCTTCCCAATCTATTTCGTTGGTGCTTTTTTCCCAATTGCCGCCTAATTCAATTATTTGGCGAGTAGTAGTCGGATACAAACATTTGATTTTGTCGGTATCGTATCGCATTCCGCCCTGTTCTGACGAAATCAATACTATTGCGGAAAGGAAAATCGGGAGAAATATCAAAAATCTGAAATTCATCGTTTTCCTGAGGAAGTTAGGAATCGTCTTCAAATATAGAGAAGATAAACGCAGTTGAGTAAATATTTTCATCGTATTATCACCGAATTTATGAGTTATATTATTATTTCGTAGTCAAATTGATAGCAGAATATTGGGAATACTAAGCAGAACTACTATCACTAACAGTATTGCAAAATTACGATATTTTTTTCAGATACTTTTATATTTTTTGAATTAATTAGAAGTCCTAGCTAATTGATAGACAATTCAATTTTTGTGGAAATATTTTTCTAAATATTTTTGGAATGTATCTCTAATTATAAAATATTTCTAAACGGAAAAGCACAATATAAATACAGTGTGAAATCAGATTAATAAGACGGTTGGATTTAATAAATTATCAATAAAATTGATAAAAAAATAAAAAATAGTATTTGTTTATTATGAAGAATATACTTAAATTTAAAGAGGGAAATAATTCCCGAATTAAGCTAATTGATAATTTTTACCGTGTTAGACTAATAAAGAACATTATCTAAAGCAATGTGGTTTTGTTTTTAATTGAAAATATTAGATATCTTGATGTTTCAATTGAATTATCAGGATACATAA
>CAZIIZ010000758.1:0-1657 GCA_964539225.1 uncultured Hyphomicrobiales bacterium
ACCGTAGTCGGAGTAGAGCACGATGTAGTTACTTATCTGCCAACTGAAGACGCTATCAAGCAAAGATATGTTGATATTAATGAAGTAGAATTCTATGAAGCCTTGGGTATGTGCTTCGGCAGAGAACCTGAAGAATTCAGACCTGAATTCAAGCAACATACAGGCGAAATTCATAGATATATGTAATCGCAGAGTGTTGAATATAATATTAATTGCCGAATTTTTGTGCTAAATAAAACATTCACCTTCCGAAGGTTTCTTAACCCTTCGGAAGGTTTTTCTTTAATAGCCTACTAGCTCGATAAGCTAATTATGCTCTTATCGTCTTATAACTTTTGTCAATTCCAGTCTATTTGGCTTAATTCCAGTTTGATAATAATCAATAGGAATATCGAGAAATTGTGTAGGGATTTTGTATCCTGCGATTTTGCTTCGTAATATCTTTATAATTTCGTCAATCGGGATCTTTTTGTCATTTCTCCATTTGATTAAGCCAATCGGAACTTGACCGAATTCTTTATGCTCAATCGGCAGAACTACGGCAAATTCAATACTCGGAATTTCGGCTAAGGCTTGCTCAATTTCTTCGGGATAAATATTCTCTCCGCCGGAGATGAACATATTGTCTAATCTTCCTTTTACTATTAAATCGCCGCCTTCGGTAATTTCACCGATGTCTCGAGTATGGAAATATCCTTCGGTATCGGTTTGAAGGATTAATTCCACTTTGCCGGATTTGGTATCTTTTTGTAAATAGCCGAGGCAAAGTGTTTCGCCTTTTACTAAAATTTCTCCGCTGTCGGCAATTTTAATTTCTCTATATTCTAATACTTTGCCGGATGAATTCGATGGCGAATCTGAATCTGTCATTGTGATTAACGATGACATTTCCGTCGAACCATAACTGTAATAAACAGGTAGCCCTAATTCTTTAGCTTTCCGTTTTAATTCCTCTGGGCATGCAGCTCCACCGATTAGTATTGCTTTGATGGAAGAAATTGCTTCTTTCAATTCTGTATCATTATCAATGCTCTGAATTGCGTCAATAATTCTCTGCAATTGTGTTGGTACTAATGATAAATGCGTAGGTTTATATTTGATAATGTCGTCGAGAGGATTGCCCGGATTGTCGGCAACAATTGCTCGTGCACCGCTCATCAGACAGCGTTGGATAATAGCTAATCCGCCGACGTGATATAATGGCAATGTTAATAGCCATTTGTCGCCATTCTCTAAGTGCAATTGCTTCATAGCTCCTTTGGCTGAATACATAGCAGCCGATACGCAATGAGCTACCGCTTTGGACATTCCACTACTGCCCGAAGTAAAAATTATGCTCACTATCGCATCGACATCCCATGAATTTGTAATTCGCACTGCATCTCGCTGACGATACGTGAATCCAGAGTTGATTAAGTTCGAGATATTTAATTTTGTTATAGGTTGGGCGGCGAAGTAAGATGAATATTTATCATCGCTTATTACAAAATCGCAATCTATAGAATTCAGCTGCTCAAGTAAATTCTGCTCAGTTAAGCGAGTGTTTAGCGGTACTGCGGTTTTCTCAGCCCAAATTATCCCTAAATAAATCGGCACAAACTCCATAGGATTATCAATTAATACAGCAAATCGCCGATTAGAGCTATAAACATCACGG
>CAZIIZ010000759.1:0-1647 GCA_964539225.1 uncultured Hyphomicrobiales bacterium
TTTTGGTCTAAACCGTCTTCGATAGAGATGATAGGATATTTATTAACTAAGTTTACGTACCAATCAATCATTTCGTCGGAAGTTAATAAGTTTCCGCTTGATTTGAACATTTTATATTTGCCGTCTTCCCACATTTCGCTTGATGCTGTGTCGATAGCTAATAAAATATCCTCGCCTGGTTTGTATCCGGCTCTTTCGATAGCGGACAAAATTACGTCGAATGCTTCTTCGTTAGATTTCAAAGATGGAGCGAATCCGCCTTCGTCGCCTACAGAAGTAGAATATTTTTTGTCGTGCAATACTTTTCTCAAGTTATGGAATACTTCTGCACCCATTCTCAATGCTTCGCGGAAAGTCGGAGCTCCGGCTGGGATAATCATAAATTCTTGGATGTCCACAGTATTGTCGGCGTGCTTGCCACCGTTTAAGATGTTCATCATCGGCACAGGAAGAGTGCGAGCGAATGCTCCGCCGATGTATTTGTATAAAGGCATTTGATAGAATTCTGCGGCAGCTTTAGCAGTAGCCAAAGAAACTCCCAAAATAGCATTTGCCCCTAATTTCGATTTATTATTAGTACCGTCTAATTCGCATAAAACTTTATCGATTTGAATTTGTTCTGTAGCGTCTAAGCCTTCTAAAGCATCGTTAATGGCTTCGTTTACGTTCTCTACGGCTTGCATTACGCCATTGCCGAGGTAACGATTTTTGTCTCCGTCGCGTAATTCGCAGGCTTCATTTTCGCCTGTGCTTGCTCCCGATGGTACTGCGGCTACGCCTACTGAACCATCTTCGAGTACTACTTCTACTTCTACGGTTGGATTGCCGCGAGAATCTAATATTTCGCGTCCGAATACTTCTACGATTACTGAACTCATATTTGCTCCATTTATATATATTTGGAAAAAAACATTTACAATTTCTATTTATAAAATTCTATCTACAAAATTAACAAATTAATTCCAATTCTACCAAGTTAATCTTTGACTAATATTATATATGTATTTAAGTAAGATGCTAGAAAGTTTGCTAAAAAACTTCGGAGGGTTAAGAAACCTTCCGAAGGTAGTTTAGAATCTTCACCTTCCGAAGGCTTCTTAGTCCTTCGGAAGGTTTGAGGCAATTTTTACAAGGACTAAGGTTTGAAGGCATTTAAGAATTCGATTGGGTAAATATGATTTGAAATATATTTTAAAATATTTATTTTGATTATCATCGGAATAATTGATAATTTGCGATTTTGAATTTCTGCCAATTGCAAATAGTATATTTCTAACGATAATGGCTCTTAATATGGATATTTTGAAATTCGAGACCGTGCAGGACAGAATAATTTCCGTTCGAGACGAGCAAGTGATTATCGACCGCGACCTTGCTGATTAATATGGAGTAGAGACTAGAGATATTAACAAAGCTCTGAAAAAACAATCTAGATATATTCCGGTAAGGATTGCATGTTTAAAGCAATGGATATGGCATTGGGTTCAACTACTACGGAGGTTTGCGGGCGAAAGGAGTTCATCTTGTTACTAACGTTTAACTCCTACGGAGTAAAGATAAGAATAAATCTTGTACAGCGTAGCTGTTAAACGTTAGTAACATTGTAGTTGCGTCAGCTTAACACCACTCCGATGGAGTTGAACTCTT
>CAZIIZ010000760.1:0-1641 GCA_964539225.1 uncultured Hyphomicrobiales bacterium
ATTATTAGCAGGATGTTTAAAAGTTACTTATCACAATCATCGTCAATCTGAGCAGAACGGTGTCATTATCTTTTATTAAAAACTAAGTTTTCTTTGAGAACTCCGAATGCCGATGCTGCAAATTATACATTATCAACGGACGGCTATAACTATCCCAAACTTTTCAATAATTTATCGAACTCGGAAACTTCATAACTGAGGCAGAAGCGATCAATTGCTGACTGTTTGGCAAGTCGAGCAGTATTTTCTGCATTTTTGGGATTAGAAAGTACTTTAATGAGTTTTTCGCAGTAATCTTTGTGATTTTCGTACTCGAATAGGGAACCCAATTTTCCATTTTCTAAAATTTCAGGCGTACCGCCGCGATTAGTACCGAGGATAGGAAGTTCAGAAAGCATTGCCTCGATGGTAACCATACCGAAAGTCTCGCTCTCGGAGGCGATAACGAACACGTCGATAGCATTATAGAATTTAGCCACATCTTCTTGAAAATCGACGAAATGCACGATGGATTCTAATTTCTCATCTTTCACTAAATCTTTAATTTTCTGAAAATAAGCGACGCATTCGAGATCGTTAATCGTCGGCGAACCAAATATCAACAATTCCGATTGGATGCCGATCTTCTTCAATTTTGCTAATGATTCGACCAAGAATAGTTGCCCTTTTTTGGGAGCAATTCTGCCAATAATGCCGACTAACGCTCCTTTAGTTTCAATATTTAGCAGCTTTCTGGCTTCTTCTTTAGTATATTTCTTTTTAGTAAACTTTTCAGTATTTACGGACAGCGGAATTACTTTGATACGAGATTCGGGATATTTCAAACATTCCAACACTTCTTGCTTCAAATTTTGCAATGGAGCTATCCAGTAATTCAGAGAATTATAGCGAAAAGTGTGGTAAAAATCTTTTTTCTTCAGACCGATGTGCATTTGCTGTTGATAGATTGCTTTCAAATCTTTATAAAACAGCTTTTTAGTCCAAGCGATTAAATCAATATCTCGATTGTCAAAAATTATCAATTTACTTATTTCTGCTTTTTTCAATTGAGCAGCCAATGCCTTAGCCGTAGTAATATCTAAATATTTAGACTTAGAAGTTACTTCGATAATTGAACTAAATATTTTACTACCCTTTTGATAAACCGTGGACTCTTTATTAGAAATCAGCACAATTTCGTAGCCAATTTCTATTAAGGACTTCGCTAATTTCAGGATATTCATCTCGAGTCCGCCCCAACCATTCGAGCTATATACAAATCCAATCTTCATCTTCTAATTTCTCCATTATGCCGTTGGTAGTGATAATCTACAATTATTTATATTGATATCGACTTATTGAGGATTCAGTTTTTTCCACAATAATTTACAAAACTAATACAAATTTATGGAAAAAGAAATAATATTATCGTTTCTGTTTAATAAAATCATTGCAATAATAACGCAATCTATAAACCTTTGAAATATAATAGTCTGTTTAAATAGCAAGGGAACAAGTCTTTTTGCCCTTCTAATGCTAACCATTATACACAACTCTCTGAGTTGTCATTCCTGCGTAGTGAGTCCTCGAACGGATGCAGGAAATCCGTCTTCGGATTCAGCGTAGCTAATCTGAGGCATTTGCTATTACCATTGAACTTTG
>CAZIIZ010000761.1:0-1630 GCA_964539225.1 uncultured Hyphomicrobiales bacterium
CGGCTTTGAGCTCCGGCTCCTAATGCGAGAGCTATCGGTAAAGCTCCGAACATAGTAGCAAGCGAAGTCATTAATATCGGGCGTAATCGTGCCGCAGCCGCCTCGAAAGCCGCAATAGCTTTAGCTGCTCCAGCTTTGCGTTTCTGATTCGCAAATTCTACGATTAATATACCATTTTTCGTAACGATACCAATCAATAGAATAATACCAATCTCCGAGAAAATATTCAAAGTTTGATTGAAAATCCATAATGAAAGCATTGCTCCGGCAATAGCCATCGGCACAGTAAGCATTATTATGAATGGATCGAGAAAGCTTTCAAACTGAGCAGCAAGCACTAAGTAAATGAGTAATAATGCTAATATCAACGAGAACATAATATTCGAACTACTTTCTGCTAAATCTCGAGATTGCCCGGCAAGTGAAGTAGTAAACGAAGCATCCAATAGCTTGTCAGCAATTCTTTTCATTTCCTCGACACCTTCGCCTAAGCTACGCCCTTCGGCAGGATTTGCAGAAATTGTAGCTGATTTATAACGATTGAAATGGTAAAGCACAGGCGGATTGCTGCTTTCGTGAATATCAATCAGATTATCAAGCTGAATCATTTGATTGGTAGAATTCGAGCGTACATACATCGATGAAATATTCGCCGGTGCGTTTCTGTCCTCTCTAGCTACTTGCCCGATAATATAATATTGCTTATTATTACGTAAGAAATATCCATAACGGCTACCGCTGTATGAAAGAGCCAATGCGTCGGACACGTCTTTTTCGCTTACACCGAGAGTATTAGCTTTTAGTCGGTCAACCTTGATATTAAGCTCCGGTTGATTGAATTTCAAATCTGCATCTATAGTGCCGAATACCGTACTATTCTGAGCTTCATCCAAAAACTTAGGCAATATATAACGCAATTTTTCGAAATCAAGATTTTGTAACACGAATTGCACAGGTAAGCCTTTTGAACTTGAAGTAGAAATTGTTGGTTCTTGGCTGGCTACTACTTTAGCGGAAGAATTAGATTTTAACATCTTATTCAATTTCTCGAAAATTTCTTGTTGCGTTCTTTTACGTTCGTCTGGTTGGGATAAGAAATTAATTACGAATCCAGAATTTGCACTTGAATTACCCATTCCGCCGCCATAACGAGCCAATATATAATTAGCTTCGGGAATGGAATCAGAACATATTTGAGCAATTTTATCGACAATATTTTGAGTTGTATTATATTCCATACCTTCGGGACCGGTAATTGATGTGCGAATATAACTTTGATCTTCCAATGGAGATAATTCTGTTTTAATTATGGTAGAAAATCCCCAAATCATCAGCATACAAATTCCCATAATCGAATATGAAATCCATTTATGAGCTATAAAACGTTGTAGCCATCTTTTGTAAGTGTTCTCCATAGCCACGAAAAACTTCTCCGTGGTTAAATAGAAATTTGAATGATGCGACGATGAACCACCGAGCTTTACGTTTAGTACAGGAGTTAAAGTAAGCGATACCAATGCAGAAATCAATACCGCACTGGCCACCACGATTCCGAATTCGCGAAACAAGCGACCTGTAAAACCCTGCAAAAAGATAACCGGCACAAACACGATAGCCAGCGTAAGCGAAG
>CAZIIZ010000762.1:0-1628 GCA_964539225.1 uncultured Hyphomicrobiales bacterium
GAAGTGCAGTTTATGACATCAAAGTAAAACATAGTGTGTCTGAAACAGCTCATAATGCTACTCTTAAAGTTAAATTTGTTGACAGCCCCGAATATACTATTATTCTCAAAAGCGATGCTACTAATGCGGTAAATGATTTGCCTAATAGTTCGAACGAGGTAATGGTGTATCCGAATCCGGCAAAAGATTTCGCTTTGATTAAATATTCTATTGATAAATTAACAGCGAACAGTCCTACTATTAAATTCTTCGATGCTAGCGGAAAAACATTGAATCCTTCGATTACTTCTGCTACTAGTGGCAATTCGGTTGAAATCAAAGTTAATACTAATTCGCTTACAGCCGGGCAAGTATTCTTCAATTTAGAAATAAACGGAAAAGTTCATTCCGGAATTATTAACGTAACCAAATAAACCGGAATATATATGAAAAAGTCTTTTGGAGCTAAAACTGTGATTTATCCCTTGCCGGTGCTGCTAATCGGCACTTACGACGCTGAAGGGAAAGCGAATATTATGACTGCATCTTGGGGCGGTATTATTAATAGCGTTCCTCCGATGTTATCGGTGAGCGTTCGTAAGGAAAGGCATACTTTTGCGGCATTGATGGAGAATCAAGAATTTTCTATTTCGATTCCGCAGGTAGCGAAAGTGCAAGAAGCCGATTACTGCGGTATTTACTCGAATTCAAATTCTGATAAAATTGCAGATTTGGGATTGACTGCTGTCAAATCCGAACTGATTAATGCCCCAATTTTCGAGGAATTTCCCGTTGTATTGCTTTGCAAAGTTTCCCAAACGATGGATTTGGGTTCGCATATATTATTTGCAAGCGAAATACTCGATTTCCAAGTCGAAGAATCTGTATTAACCGAAGGCAAAGCCGATATTGAGAAAATTGATCCTTTGCTATATGATACAATTTCTAAAACGTATTATTCGCTTGGCAAAAAAGTAAAGAAAGCGTTCAGCGAAAAGAGAATTATTTCATAGTATATAGATATTTTCGGATAAAATTTAAAAACCTTCGGCAGACTTGTTTCTCTGCCGAAGGTTTTTTGTTTCCAGTTTTTCAACAAATGGCTTCAACTAAATGTTAATTCTAAAAAATACGTGTAATGGTTAGTATTTGTACATGAATTTCCTCAAAATTGATATCTGCACCATTGATTAAGCTGATTGAATTGATTTAGATGATGAAGAAGCCAAACTATTCTTAAAATCATCTTAATCATTCTAACCAACTTAATCAACGGTTCAGACTATCTTTAACCACGTAGTGGTTTACTGTTTGTAGCTTTGAATATTTCATATAAAAATAGCTCCGTAGAAGCGTCCTAATAACATAGGTCACATCTACGATGCTATTCTTTACATTCGTCAAATTTTCTACAAACAGTAAGCGACTAAGTCGCAGAAGATACTTTAGATTCTTAAAATCATCTTAATCACAATAATTACATAAATCAACGGTTCAGACAATTTCTTAGATGTCGTACACCTAACCATTATACACATTTATTAGAGTTATCATTCCTGCGGAACGAGTCTTCGAGTGGATGCTGGAAATCCTTCTTAGGATTCAGCGTAGCTAATCTAAGCACTTGATAATACAAGCGAACTACCGAC
>CAZIIZ010000763.1:0-1621 GCA_964539225.1 uncultured Hyphomicrobiales bacterium
GTGAATGATTTTGTAGATGAACGCAGAAATCCTGAGAAAAGCACTTATGCCGGTTTAAGATATTTGAAACAAGGTTATGAAAAACATAAATCATGGGCTATGGCAGCTGCAGGCTATAATATGGGGCATACCGGAGTCGCTGAGAGTAAAGATTTTCAGGGAGTGAAAGATTTTTTTGATTTATTTTTGAACGAAGAAACCTCAAGATATATATTCAGAATTGTAGTTATCAAAGAAATAGTTTCTAATCCTGAGAAATACGGATTTATGCTGAAAGATGAACAATTATACAAACCCGATAAAGTGAAAATAATAAAAGTTGACTCGGCGATTACTAATTTGGCTGAATGGGCAAAGCAAAAAGGTACTACTTACAAAGATGTTAAGATATTAAATCCTTGGATATTAAAGAGAGAATTGCCCGCTCCGGGAAAAGGTTCAAGCTATGAAATTGCTGTGCCGGAATAAGCAAGTTATAAAGTAAATAATTATCGTAAATAATAAATTGAAGGTAATAAAATGAATTTCCTAACTGAAGATGAAAACTTTTTGGCGATAGATGAAAGCATCTCAAGCTATGAAAACTCTAAAGTCGTTATAGTCTCTGCTCCTTATGAACATAGTGTGAGCTATGGCGAAGGAACAGTTGACGGACCGGATGCAATATTGGATTCGAGTGCTTATGTGGAATTTTATGATGATGAATTCGACAGAGAATTATGTGCTGAAATTGGAATAGCTACCACTGACGCTATCCAATTTGGTGAATCTGTTGACCAAGACGCTTTAGATATGATATACAACGATGTAAAAGAGCTATTAGATGCCGATAAATTTGTGGTAACATTGGGCGGAGAACATACTATTTCTGCTGCACCAATTAAAGCTCATTATGAAAAATATCCAAATATGTGTGTATTACATTTCGATGCTCATAGCGATTTGAGAGAAGAATACGAAGGCACTAAATATTCTCATGCAAGTGTATTTGCAAGAGTTTTAGAATTCTTGCCTGCTGATAAACTTACTCAAGTCGGAATCAGAGCTCAGTGTATCGAGGAAAGCATATTAATCAAAGAAAAGAAAATCAACACATTCTATGCTTCTGCAATTCGCAGAGGTTTGCACGGTACTAATTGGCAGAAAACAGTAGTAGATACTTTAGGCGACGAAGTATATATATCTTTCGATGTGGACTTTTTTGATCCATCAATTATGCCTTCCACCGGTACTCCTGAGCCGGACGGATTTTTATATAACGAAACACTAGATATATTCAGAGAAATGATTCGTCAAGGCAAAAAAAATATTGGTTTCGATGTAGTGGAGTTAGCTCCGGTCGAAGGAGTTACCCACCCAGATATTACTACTGCTCGCTTGATTTATAAAATGTTAAATTTCGCTTTCGCTAAGTAATTATTTGAGAAAGAAGAAACCATGTTAGAATTAAAAAAAGCAACTGAAGAATTATTAGCAGACTTTTCCTTAATTAGCATTGATGAGTATAAGGATTATCCGAGCAAATTTATTGCGGCATTGAACGCCGGAGAAATTCGTGCTGCCGAAAAAGGAATCGACGGCAATTGGAAAGTCAATACTTGGGTCAAGCAAGGCATTCTTT
>CAZIIZ010000764.1:0-1611 GCA_964539225.1 uncultured Hyphomicrobiales bacterium
TGGCAACACCTTCCCGATTGAAGAGTGGTACGGAAAAAATATAGTATTTATTGCCGGAGGAATTGCATTGCCACCGGTTCGTTCCGTAATTTGGAACATACTTGACTTGCGTGATAAATTCAAAGATGTAACGATTGTATATGGAGCACGTAGTGTGCAGGATTTGGTTTACAAAAACGAACTTGCCGAATGGGAAACCATGACCGATGTCAATCTGATTACTACAGTTGACCCGGGAGGCGAAACGCCTGATTGGAAAGGCAAAGTCGGTTTCGTACCTGCGGCACTAAAAGAAGCGGCACCAACGAGCGAAAATTCAATTGCTGTACTTTGCGGACCTCCTATCATGATTAAATTGACTATGCCTGTTCTTTCGGAGCTTGGTTTTAGCCACGAAAATATCTTTACTACTCTTGAAAACCGAATGAAATGCGGAATAGGGAAGTGCGGGCACTGTACAGTTGGTCCATATTACGTATGCAAGGACGGTCCTGTTATTACATACAAAGAATTGCAGAATCTGCCGCCGGAATACTAAGTGAATTACGAATTACGACGAATGAAGCAGATGTCCTACACCTTTGAAATGTATGACATCTTTTTCTATAGTTATTTTTTTGGAAAATTTGTATATTTGTAAGTCTAATATTTTATTTCGCGGTTCGGTAGATTACCGAGGATTGCGGAGGCGGATTGAAAAAGGCAATAAGAATTTAATAAAATGGATATATAAATGGAAAAGCATATTAAGACATTTAATGAATAATAAAAGTTCGGAAACAAATTTTGGGATTATTTACAAATTAAATGAAAATGATTTAAAATATTTTGAGGTAACAATGAATGCAGTTAGAACTTATGCCCAAATTAATGATTTTGGAAATATCGTTATTGGAAACTTACCTTTCAAAAAGGGTGAACTTGTCGAAGTATTGCTGTTCCCGACGCAAAACGAGAATAGTAATTTAATTGAAGAATGGAAATTGCTTTTTAAAGATATTCAATCTAATGAGACATCGGAGCTGATCCGGAATGAAGACATCATATTTGAAATAAATGATTATCGGAATTCATTATGAAGGTAATAATTGATACCAATATTCTAATTTCAGCCGCAATTAAAGATAAAATCCCTGAAAAGGTTATTTTGTGGATAGTTAGCCGGTCTGATGTATTATGGATTATTAGTAAAGAGATTTACAATGAATATATTAATGTTATAAAAAGACCTAAGTTTAAATTATCGGAAGTTCAAATAAATCTATGGACTGAATTGATTTTAAAGTCAACAAAAGTCATTAACTCGCAAACTAAAGTTGATTTTCATATTGATGTATTAGATTCAAAATTTATCGAATGTGCAATTGATTCTCAATCAGATTATATTATTACAGGAGACTCTCATTTTGACGATGTAAAAAATCAATACGATTTGAAAGTGATTTCAGTTAAAGACTTTTTTGAAAAATTTGTTTCTAAATAATTTTATAGATATTCCGATTCCCTGATGTTGTGGGTTCGGTGGCACATCTTGAATACTTTTCCACATCTGTTTTATTTATTTGGAAAATTCGTATATTTGTAAGTCTTCTATTTTGTTTCGCGGTTCGG
>CAZIIZ010000765.1:0-1605 GCA_964539225.1 uncultured Hyphomicrobiales bacterium
AAGTTATGATGTCCCGTTTGCAAGTCGGACATTTTAATACCATTCAGTAGCACTAATGTTTGGTCGAAAGTACCGCCACGAATCCCCAAATCTGCTTGAGCACCATTCGCACCACGCTGACGCAGATCAATACTAGCTTGCTGTTTCAATATAGATTCTAAGTTACTTACCGGCAGCATGGCAATTTCGGACGGAGTAATTAGTCGAATACTCTTGCCGATTTCTCGAAAAGTCGATGAGTAGCGATTAGCATTCACAATTACTTCTTGAGTAATGGTAGTATCTTTTTTAACAGTATCTTCAGATAGGGCAATATTAGTAGCGAAAACATTTGCGAGCAGGAGTAGTAGGGCTTTCTTCGTAGAGAATGAATTCATTGCAAACCATAATAATATGAAACAAAAAATTGAATTTATTACTAACCGCAAAAATACAATTTAATGCTTTAGCAAAACACTTGTATTTGAAAGTTATATTTTGTAATTTATTTGAATCAATTTCAATAATTTCTCTAATCCATATAAAAGCTTAATGAAGAAGTCAATAATTAACAGTCTGTTAACAATGTATCAATTGGACTACTCTTATTCTGAACAAAGCGAAGTATCCATAAATACCAACAAGTTACGACCTAATTGGATTCTTCACTTCGTTCAGAATGACGAAATTATTTTCAATACCGATGCGTGTCATTTTCCTTTAGTGAAAACGAAGTTTTCTTTGAGACCTCAGAATGACTAACTTTTTCATTTATTCAATAAACTGCTATTATGAAAAAATAGAAAAATAATCAGCAAATATTTCGAAGTTATTCAAATATTCGTTAGTTTTGAATACTGAAATTTTGAATAAAGTAAAGAAAAAAGTGATGAAAAAGCGTTTGATAATAAGCGGGGTTGGATTAGGACTTGCCTTTTATAAGTTATATCAGAATGTTGGCACTATCAAATATTTCGAGACCTCAGACTTCGTGAATTTATTTACGAAGACAGCCGGCAAAGGCAATACCTGCATATACGTACACGGCGGACCGGGAGCGTGGAGCAAATCGTTCGAAAAACTTGGCGGCAATAGATTGCAATCATTCTTGCAGATGATTTACTTGGACCAGCGAGGCTGCGGTCGCTCGGAAAAGGCTTGGAACAAGGATTACTCATTAGACAGAATGATAGCGGATATCGACGAGTTAATCGACTCTACTGGCGAAGAGAAAGTATTTCTATTAGCACACTCATTCGGAGGCGTGATAGCGACGAATTACGCATTGAAGCATCCGAACAAATTAAAAGGATTAATTTTAACTACAGCCACTCTGAACGCATTCGATTCGATACGCTCGCAATTGAAATACATTAATTCGGAATTAGATACGGAATTCTGTGCAGAGGACGACCAAAAGATAAAGGAAACATTCCAAACTGCTTTTAGAGCTTTTCACAGACAAGGATTAAGATATAAATTGCTGACAGAGAATTTGAGAACGTATAACAAATTAACGAAAGTAGATTCGTCGGCTAAGACTATCCACGATTTTGCAGTCCGAGTCTGGCACTATCCAGAATATTCACGAGATTTGACCGAGCATACGAGAAAATTAGAAGTACC
>CAZIIZ010000766.1:0-1601 GCA_964539225.1 uncultured Hyphomicrobiales bacterium
TTACCATGAAAGCATTTGTAAGTGATATTGGAGGCGGAAGTACCGAAACTATTATTGGTAAAAATGGCGAGATTCGTTTCGTGCATAGTGCGAAACTTGGCTCGATTCGTATAACTAAGAATTTTTTTCCTGATTATATTTCTTCTTCTGCTAAAATAAAAAAATGCCGTGAATTTATCAAAGGAGTTTGGACTCCAATTCTAGAGCGAGCTAAGGATACGGGATTCGATGTCGCTGTCGGTACATCCGGCACGATTACTAATATAGTAACGATCGCACACGCATTGAAAGGAGCAAAAATCCCGGATATTATCAATGGATTTGCTGCGTCTAAAAAAGATTTATTGAAAGCTATCTCTAAAATAATTCATACTAAAACGGTCGAAGAGCGGATGCAAATTCCGGGTATGGATCCAAAAAGGGCAGATATTATTTTGGGTGGTGCGTTGATTTTAGAGCGAGCAATATTAGAATTAGACATCAAACAAATTATCATTTCATCTTATGCACTTCGAGAAGGCTTAGTTTTCGACATAGTTCAAAAAAAGAAATTAGACAAGACCGAACATAATTTAGCCCATTTACGTTACGAAACAATATTGAGTTTATGCAATCAATACCAAGTAAATGTGTTGCATAGCGAAAGTGTAAAAGAAATCGCCTTGAGTATTTTCGATGACTTAAAAAAATTGCATAAATTAGAGCCCGACGACAGAGAAATTATGGAAGCAGCAGCAATGCTTCACGATGTAGGCTATTTTATTTCGCACGATCAGCATCACAGACATTCATATTATTTAATTAGCCAGAGCGTAATGCAGGGCTTCAACAACGATGAATCCGAAATGATAGCACTAATTTCACGTTATCATCGCAAAAGTGTGCCGAAAAAAAAGCATCCCGAATTTGTAATACTAAGCGAAGAAAAGCAATATAAATTAAAAGTGATGGCTGGTATCTTGAGAATTGCTGAGGGAATCGACCGCCGACAAATGCAAATAATCAAAAAAGTCCGAGCTATCGTCCGAGACGAAAAAATAATAATTTTACTTAATCCCGACCCAATGAAAATCGCTCCGGATATCGAACTTTGGGGAGCTAGTCGTCGTACTGATTTGCTGGAAGAAGTATTAGCCAAACCAATTTCATTTATAGTCGATGATTGGGAATAGTATTTTCGAAATTTTTCAATTAATAATTAAAAGAGCTTATGCAGTATATCATAAATCAACCCGATATTATCGGCTTACAAAATGAATATTTGCATAAGTTCTTTATTTATATTAATGATATAATAAGTTGCGAAGCTATATTATTTAAAGATAATAATTGAAGTAGGCACTCGAAGACCCAATATCAACGAATGCTAACAAGTATATACATCTTCGGTTATATCAACCAATAGTGTCATTCCGGTTTTGTGAGTCTTCGAGTAAATACCGGAATCTAAGACAATAATAATACACTCAGTATAATAAAATACTTAGATTCCTGTATCCGCTCGAAGACTCGTTCCGCAAGAATGACAAGAATAGAAATGTACTCTAAGACTCGCTCCACAGGAATGACAAGAATAGAAATGTACTCGAAGACTCGCTCCA
>CAZIIZ010000767.1:0-1596 GCA_964539225.1 uncultured Hyphomicrobiales bacterium
GAGAAACCTAATTGATCTCCTGCATCCCAAGTAGCAGAGCCGTCGCCATCCCAGTCCACAAGTTGGTTATTCGAATTAAAAGCAATATCCGCAGTTTGGATGAAGTATCTTGTGCTAACCCAATCTCCCGGTGTTTTTGACAATTGAACCAAATCGGCTGTAGTCGCAATTTGATAAGGATTAGCAGATGTACCCACTCCTCCGCTATAAGAAAACATAATATTTGGAATAAAAGCTATACCAAACAAAACAAAAATCATTAGACTCAAATACTTCATAAAAGAACTCTCTATAATAAATTAAAATTTTAAATAACAAACTAAAAATATACTTCGATTTGTACAAATCAAACTATCGAAATTTCTATAATTTAATTCAATATTGCCACACCTACAAAATTACAAAATATTTCAAATATTTACTACTTATATAATATACAATTCAGTATTATTTAATAATACTTTTTCTTGTATATATATAAAAAAAAAACCTTCCATTAGATTTTACTCATAAGTGGAAGGTTCTAATTATACTAGAACTAAATTTAGAACATTTAGACAAATCAAATTTTATTTACTTAAATTCACATTAGCAGCGTTACTGATTATTACTTTTCCGATTTTATCTTTGAATTTAGCATCATTAATATTGAATGGATACACTAGATTCGTAGTACCGTCTCCGATAATTAGAGTGCCGGCAGCACTGCCCGATACAATCGAAAAGCCTGAGCCAATAATTCCATTCTTCAATATGCCCAATTCACTACCACTATCACCAAAGTTAATTTGCTCATTAAAAGTACCTGAGCCTGTAGATTGAGTCAGTTGCAATGTTTTATTAGCATTGATTGTAGTTTTATATGAACTAGAATTAAAAGTATGACCATTCAAATCAAGTTTAACGTCATGAGTTAGAGTAACATCAGAATTTGATGTATAATCAGCTAATAAAGTAATATTCGCTCCAAATCCTAAGATTGCATCGCTCCAAGTAGCGAAATCATTAGTACCGTCTGTAAATATTGGAATAATTGTCTTCTGAGTTTTCGGATTATCAGAGTCAGTAGCAGATAAATATAATTCTGAACCAGCTACTCCATTGTATTCAAAACCTTGAACAATATATTCAGTATTTTGAGTTAATCCGGTAACTGTAACGCTGGCATCTGTGCCATTATAAACGCAATACCATCTGCTGCTTCCTATTTGAGTTCCATTTCCGAAAGAAGTATTCGACGTATAAATAGTATTATCAATAGGTGAAGCTGTTCCGCTATTTGCTTGCTTTACGAAAACGGCACGTTTAGTTCCATTGCCAATAGTCCAATTAATAGTCATTTTAGTGGATTGTACAGAAGTAAAATTAATTGCAGTAGCTTGAGAAGTCGGAGCAGTAGCAACTGAATTCGAACTATAAGCACCGATAGAAGTAGTTAAACCGATTCTTTCAAATCCTCTTTGATCAGTCGCTGGACTACCATTATAACTGTTGGCAGAAGGAATTGCACCAATTGCAAAACTTCCGGATTCTAAAGCCAGCGTTTGAGTAGATCCGCAGTTGTATACGAGCAGGGCAGAAAAATTGAGACATGTA
>CAZIIZ010000768.1:0-1594 GCA_964539225.1 uncultured Hyphomicrobiales bacterium
AACTCATCCCTAATCGAATAAACATCATAAAACGCAGCAGTGTCTTGATAATCATACCACACCTATTATTAATAATTAAAATAATGAACATTTTGAATTCGCAAATTAATCAAATTATCAATTATATCAAAATATTTCTGATATAATTATTGGTGAATGGTCATATTTCTTTTAATTATTTCAATTTTATATCAGAAGTTAGATATTATTTCGCTTAATAATATATTTGGAAATTCGCAATTATCATAGTAATTTTGTAGTGCGGAAGTAAGCACGGCATGTAGTGCAGCTCGGTAGTGCATAATTTTGGGTTAATGTCAGTCGTAGGTGCAAATCCCGCCACGCCTACCGTATGAGATTCCTAAATGAATACTGGATTTTTACTTATAAATAATGATTATTTCTCAAAATTAATTGGATAATATCTATGAGCAGTACAAAAGTTATCGGTATCACCGGAAGCATCGGCAGCGGCAAAACAACAGTCGCTAAATATATCGAATCACTCGGCAATAAAGTAATATTCACCGATGATTTAGCTAAAGATATTATGGCTTATGATAAATCCGTCCGTAATAAAGTAATAGATACCTTCGGCTCTGATTCATATATTGAAAATAAATTAAATTCCGAGTTCATTGCTTCTAAAGTGTTCGGCGACAGCGAAGAAAATATCGCCAATATGGACAAATTAAACGCTATTATTCATCCCGTAGTCATTGATAAAATGATAGAGCTGACCGAACAATACGAAGCCGAGGAATTGCCCTTCGTATTTATCGAATCCGCATTAATTTTCGAGCTTGATTTAGAAGAAGGCTTCGACTATATTATCACAGTAAATTCGCCCGCTGAAAAATGTATAGAGAGAATTATGGCAAGAAATACCATCAGCCATGAAGCAGCCGAGAAAAGATTATTATCGCAGATGAGCCCTGAGCAAAAGCGTGGACTCGCCGACTTTGTAATCGACAATAAAGGTTCAATCGACGAACTCCACAAGGCAACAGATTTGATTCTTTTATTCTTATAGCGTCATTTACATTAAGCTCAGTATCCGCTTTTCAAAGCTCTTCTCGCTTAATATTTCATGCGTAACGAATTTTCCATTATAGAATAGCGTATTTATCGTAAACGGCGTTGGAGCTTTTTGTGCATCGTCCAAATTTTCGATAGGGAAGCCGGAATATACTAAATTATTCTCGATGCATAATTTCTCGAGTATCGGAGCATAATATTTATTGAACGGACACCAATTGCTATAGAAATGCACTATGCCATTGTCCGGCACAATTTGCTCTTTAGCCGTTGGGGAGAACTTAGGATCGGCGGCTGCCGGATTAATTTTCATCGCAAGTAATTGAAAATACGGAGCTGCTTCGTCGCACTGCTCGAATCCCATTTTCTGCATGAACTTTTTGTCGGATAGGAACGGACGCTTTTTATCTGCACTGATAATTACTATCCCATCCTTGCCGTCGGCTATGGCTTTCTGCTTGATAATTTCAATAAGTTCCCTGCCGTGTCCTTTGCCGGCGAACGAGACTGACACCCAGAAGCACTGAATAAAATAGTAATTCTCCGCAATTATTGG
>CAZIIZ010000769.1:0-1591 GCA_964539225.1 uncultured Hyphomicrobiales bacterium
TTAATATCAAAAGTTGAAGCCACCACTAATTCAGGAATGTATTATCCGGTTGGTTTAGCTACTGATAATCAAGGCTCCTTATATGTAGCAGATGGCGGAAACAACAGAGTATTAATTTATAACAATGTCAATTCTAAATCAAGCGGAGTTCCTGCTGATTATGTTTATTGTCAAAATGATTTTACCTCTAAAACAACTGGCACAAGTGCAGTATCTGTAAATGGGATTTTGGATGTCGATTTTGATGTTAAAAATAATAATATACTCTTGTGCGATCAATCCGGACATAGAGTTTTGATTTATAAGCAACCTATTTTAATATCTATTACATCCGCTACATATAATGCTTTTAATGGGAAATTGACAGTATTAGGCTCAGGGTTTACCGCAAATGGAGGTGGATTAGATATTGATGCACACAAATTGACTTTTACCGGTCAGGGCGGGGGAACATATACTCTGACTGCCGCCACAAGTAATGTAGAAATATCTTCAGCTACTTCATTTACCTTAACTATAGCCGGAGCTGATAAAACAGCGGTCGATGCTTTGCTGAATAAAAATGGAGCAACATCTGTTGATAATACTACCTATAATCTTGCAGCCGCTGCTGATTGGTGTACTAATATTACAGGTGGTGCTGATTTAATTGGGAATGGGATAACAGTGAGTAATGTTGGCTTTGCATTAAGTTGGGTAAATATTGGTAATCCCGGTAATGCAGCCGATGCCGGATTCGGAGCAGTAGCATCCGAATACAGCATTATGCAATATGCATTTACTAATTCTCAATACGTAACTTACTTAAATGCAATAGATCCGGACGGAACTAATCCAAACTCTGTATATAATGGTAATATGACAGGTAATTCGTTTGGAGGAATAAACCTTACTTCAGGTTCCACCGCTGGCAGCAAATACACAGTAAAAACAAATATGGGTAATAAACCAGTGAATTATGTATGCTGGTGGGACGTAGTAAGAGTTTGTAATTGGTTGCATAATGGAGCTCCAAGGTATGCTGCTACTGATGCTACGGCTACTGCTCCGCATAATCAAGGTGCATATAACGTTGGTACAAGTACTTCCGGCAATGCTATTGCAAAGAATTCCGGAGCATTATATTGGATACCGACTGAAAATGAATGGTATAAAGCTGCATATTATAATGGTAATTCGAATTCATATACTACTTATGGTAATGGCTATAGTTCAACTCCGGCTAATGTTACTGCAAATACTATTGGCGATGGTAGTGTAGGCAATACTGGTAACTATGCAAATTATAGCAATGGAGCTCAATGGAATGATCCAATCTTACGTTTTACTACAGTAGGGACTAATGGTTCAGCAAACTTTTATGGTGCTTATGATATGAGTGGAAATGCCTGGGAATTAAATGATAATAACGGTCAAGCCGGAGTGGATAGAAATTTCCGTGGTGGCGACTTTAGTTCGAGTATAGATGGAATTTCAAAATTATATACTTTTACCGATCAAGGTACGCTTAGGGACTATATCGGCGATGGATTCCGATTAGCAAGTAATCCCGTGCAGCCTACTATTGGTTCCGCTACTTACAATGCTTCAA
>CAZIIZ010000770.1:0-1584 GCA_964539225.1 uncultured Hyphomicrobiales bacterium
CCTGTATCCGCTCGAAGACTCGCTCCACAGGAATGACAACTCAGAGAGATGTGTAATGGTTAGCAGAATGACAGAGATGTTCGTTAGAACGTTTATAAAAGCTAAGTCAAAGATAGTCTAGTCATACTGAGCGTAGCGAAGTATCTATATTTCTTGGGACTTACAAGAATTTGGATTCTTCGCTACGCTCAGAATGACGAAATGTGTCATTCGCTTTTAGTGAAAACGAAGTTTTCTTTGAGACCTCAGAATGACTATTATTTTTACTTTTTCGACTGACTGTTAAGCAAATTTATGTTGTTCTATTTTGGCTTTTAAATTTTCTAATTCTTGATTTACTAAAAGTAAATCTTGTTCCATTGAGCTGAACTTCGAAACATCTGTAATTGACATATAGAATTCTTTGCCATTTTCGGCAAGGATAGCGTCAATTTGTACAAATATGGAAGGAATCCCAATTGCAGAAATAACGACATTGCAGGTATGGTGGGTTTTGCTTTCAAGCAAGCGAGCCATAAAATCTTTAAATATTGATTTCGAGTCTGGGCTAACAAAATAATCAAAAGTGTAATAAAACAATTCTGCTCGTTTTTTGCCTAACATTTGTGCACCACGAAGTGTGATTTTTTCAATTTTCCAGGTTAATGAAATAGTAACGAATACCGATGGAGCAAAATCATATAATTCAATGTATCGCTCCGTAGCTACAGCCGCTTGCTTAGTAGCTTGTTGTAATTCATCCGCCTGCATTTCTAATTCGATTTGATGCACTTCTAGCTCGTGAATCAATTTCAACATCTCGAATTCGGAAAGAATTATTTTATCATCTATTTTACGTTTCTTGTATAAACTTTCAGCCTGTAGTCTAATTCTTTCTATGCCGGATTTGCTCAGTATCTTGTCCATAATTTCCCAATTTATCAATAATTTTACAATATTAAAGTCCTATTAAGAAGACAAAGATAGTCATTATTTAATAGACTTTGTTATATCGTAGTCAATTATTTAAAAGAAATATTCAATTAAACATGATCTATATTTTTTCTGCTTAGGCTAACCATCATACACATCTCGGCTATACCGATGAATAGTGTCATTCCGGTTTTGTGAGTCTTCGAACAAATACCGGAATCTATTATCTTAGAGTTTTGAGTATAGTCGGTAGTGTACTTGTATTATCAAGTGCTTAGATTCCTGCATCCACTCGAAGACTCGTTCCGCAGGAATGACAAGAAAAGAAGTTAGATCAGCGACATTGAACCCTAAGAAGGATTTCCTGCATCTACTCGAAGACTCACTACGCAGGAATGACAAGAAAAGAAGTTAGATTAGCAACTTTGAACCCTAAGAAGGATTTCCTGCATCTACTCGAAGACTCACTACGCAGAAATAACAATTTTAAAAGATGTGTATAATAGTAAGCTCAGCAGCGTGATTACAAAAGTGGCTGTCTCTATTTACGATTCGTAATTAAGGACAGCCACAATTATTTATTATTCTGATTTGCTAAGTCAATATTATCTTTGAACAACAAATCTAATGCTATTAACAGCTCCGGAAGCATCACTAATCACTAACCAATAC
>CAZIIZ010000771.1:0-1580 GCA_964539225.1 uncultured Hyphomicrobiales bacterium
ATATGTACGTAAGGGTAAGTATCCAAAAGTAGGATTAGCCGTTAATTCAAATTTCCAGAATGCAGTACCGCAATTTGCTTCTTTTTCAGCTAATATAACAGCAAATGGATTTGCACTATCTGATCAGTATAAATATTTGAATTCAGGAGCTAAGTATATAAATGAAATTCCCGATGATATAACAAGTCTAATAGGGATGAAATTCCCCGGCGAGATAGCGGTGGGCGATTCTGTAACATTTATTTTGACTATGGCTATTGCAGACTCAATTATTCAATTGAGAAATACTATGTGGAATATTTTAGATCCAACAGTATCCGCAGTAAATGAAACAAATTCAAGCTCGGATGTAATATATCCCAATCCTACTAATGATAAATTGTTTATTGAAATAGAAGGAGTTGAAAATATTGAATTATACGATTTAAAAGGCGAACTGAAAAAAAACGCTGTTTGGCATAATATTAATAATTCAACAAACGTCTTAGATGTCGTCGCTTTGAGTTCCGGAGCGTATATGCTCAAGATTAAAACTATTCATGGAACGTTAAATAAAATATTTTTCAAATATTAGCGAATAAATGATGAAGATATTATTGGTTGTATTTGTATCGTTTGTGGCGGTATTGTTCTATGCAGCATTCCGCTTATGGTTGTTTTTCCGTCGGATGGTGCGTCCTGCTCAACGTAATTATCAAGACCATCGGAATAATAATCAAGATAATCAACATATTCAAATTCCTAAAGCAGACGTGTTGTATTCAAATGATGATGTAGTTGTGTTAAAAGGTGAAGCAAAAGACAAGAATAATGATAATAAAAATTTAGGATAAATGTATGAATAAGCAGGCTTCTGTAATTGCTGCAATTGATGTAGGCACGAACTCTTTCCATTTAATTGTAGCTTCCGTAAATAATCGCGGAATGCTGATGATACATCAACGTGAAAAGGAAAGCGTTCGATTAGGTTCATCGACCGGCAAGGATATGAAGCATCTTCAAGAGGATGCAATAATTCGGGGAGTAGAAACTCTGAAAAACTACGCTAAATTAGCAAGAAGTTCTAAAGCGGAAATATATGCAGCGGCGACAAGTGCCGTTCGCGAAGCTGAGAATAAATTTGATTTTATCGATAGAGTGAAAACTGAAGCCGGAATCGATGTTTCTGTGATTTCCGGACCGGAAGAAGGCAGACTTATTTATAAAGACAAACAAGAACATTATTCTCAAAACAATTGGGTAGAACAGGCAAAATATGATGCTTTTTCCAATGTTTTGAAAAAAGCAGGGCTTATTGACAAATTCGTGATTGATAGATAATTTTTTCATTTAGTTGAAAGATTGATCAATGCACAAGCCGGGCGCAGGATTACGAGACCGTTTAAAACGCGGTATTATGTTCGACCTTGGATATCCGGTCGTTAAGGTCGAGGATCCTGAGCCTTGGCTTGATGAAGCAATTGATCGTTCAATTTCGGTATTTTCAAAATATTCTCCGCAGTCGGAACACTGGACGATTTTTACTGCAATTCCGGGAACGAATCGTTATCGCGTTCCGGACGATTATCTTGCAATCAGGA
>CAZIIZ010000772.1:0-1579 GCA_964539225.1 uncultured Hyphomicrobiales bacterium
TAAGTTTCTGTACCTTTGCGTTGTAATTGTCCGTCAACAAGTTTAGCGACTTCGCCGCCTGCTGCATCAAATACAGAAATAGTCATTGTCATATCTTCGAGTCTAGTCATCTTGAAGCCAATGTTATTAACTACAGGATTTGGATTGATAGTCCCAACGAAGAAAGTATTATTATTAATGTCTGCTTCAGTTAATTCGTCTTGAGGAGCTACTTCATCTTTGCCGACAGTTGCTCTACTTCTTGGATTAAATGCACCAGTTCCAAGGCAATATGCTGGAGCATCTGGATTGTTATAAGCGATAGCTTTGAAGTAGTAAGTGCCGTTCAAATTAGCAACAAAGGTAGGATTAATTGAAGCTGGTCCGATTTTAACATCGTTACCAGTTCCGTTATAAACGATAATACCGTCGTTAATACCAAAATTATCACCAACTTGATAAACGCCAACTGGAGTTGTAGGTTCTACAAGAGTATTAAATGGAGCATTGTATTTCATAACTAAAATTCTGTTTGTGCCATTACCTTTTGTCCATTTTGCTGTCATAGAATTTGCTGTAACATTGCTAAATACTATAGCTCTGTCTTGTAAAGTTGGAGCTGCCGCAAGCAAAGCAAATACTTTAGAAATATTTAAACCTAATGCAGAAGCATTAAGAGTTAACGCATCGTTCCCAAAATATCTTAAACCGCTAAATATTGCTTGACCATTAGCATTAACAGTAGCTGTTAATGTGCCGTATAAAGTACCGACACCAGCAGTTTTAGTTAAAGTAACAACTGTATTAGTTGCAGGAATTAAAGTAAGACCTTGATCATCTTTTAATTCAACTGTTACGTTGAAATTAACAGCATTTTCAATTGAACTTGGAGTTGGAGCAACAATTGCGATTTGAGTGATACCAGTACGAGTTCTTTGGCTGTTTTCAGCATATCCTGTTGAATATGTCGAAGATTCGCCCAAACCGCCTATAGCATAAATTCTAAAATAATATGTAGTTGCTTGATTTAAATTAGATAAATCTAACGAAGTATTATCGCCAATGTAATAAATATCATTTGTGCCTGCTGAGTATGTTTGACCATCTACCGGAGCGAAGTCGAAATCGCCTGTAGAATTCATTAATACAAGGCTTCTTGTAGTATCTGCCCAAGATACATTCATATCTGTTCTAGTAACATTAGCGAAAGTGATATTTGACGGATTAGCCGGAAGTTCTGCATAAGTATATCCGCTTGTTTCAGCATAATTTGTGCTATACGCTTCAGACATTGGCATACCGTCGAACGCAAATACTCGGAAGTAATATTTATTATTAGCTGCTAAATTATTGATTACCGGATTAACATCTGAACCAATATATGCAATTTGAGTCATTGGGTCAATTAAGTCATATTGATTGTAAGTAGTGCCATCAACCAGATTTGCATTAATTGGATATCCTGAAACTAACACTAAGTATTTATTTGTATTGCTGTCATTATTGGTTAATAATAAGTCCATAGAATGTCTAGCACGATTAGTAACTACAACTGAAGCAGGAGCTACCGGAGTTACTGCTAATGTAGTACCGTTACCTG
>CAZIIZ010000773.1:0-1578 GCA_964539225.1 uncultured Hyphomicrobiales bacterium
AAGACTAAAGATAATTTCACAGAGATTAGAGTACATTTCGACAATGAAACTGTATGGCTAAATCGTGTACAAATGGCAGAATTGTTCGATAGAGATATTAAAACTATTGGCAAACATATTGCTAATGTGTTTAGTGAAGGCGAATTAGACAAAGATTCAACTGTCGCAAAATTTGCGACAGTTCAAATCGAAGGCGATAGAACTATCACTCGTAACATTGAATATTATAATCTTGATACGATTATATCGGTGGGTTATAGAGTGAAATCGCAACGTGGTATTCAATTCCGCCAATGGGCTACGGCTCGACTTAAAGATTATTTGGTGCAGGGCTATGCCATCAACGAAAAAAGATTAGCCCAAAAGCAGCAAGAAGTAGAGTATCTGAAGACCGGCATTCGAATTCTTAATCGTGCTATTGAGCAGCAGGCAACTGTAGAGGAACTCGAAATGCTGCATATCTTCGCCAAAGGATTGGAATTGCTCGACGATTACGACCATGAAACTTTAGATATGCAGGGCAATACTAATTTGCAAACGGTTTATCCGACTTACGAAGAATATATGAATTTGATTAATAAAATGTATTCTGAATTTAAGTCCGGAGTGTTTGCAGTGGCAAAAGATGACAGCTTCCATAGCTCGATTAATCAGATTAGGCAAGGCTTTGGCGATACGGAGTTTTATCCGACTATTGAAGAAAAAGCGGCGAACTTGCTCTATTTTATCACTAAAAATCATTCATTTATCGACGGCAATAAGCGAATTGCAGCAGCTTGCTTTATATATTTTCTGCAACGAAATGAGGCTTTGCTCAAATCCGACCGCACTCCGATAATTGATAATTCCACCTTAGCCGCACTTACTCTGTTTATCGCTACCAGTAAGCCCGAAGAAGCACAAATCGTGAAGCAATTAGCGATAAGTATATTAAATAGAAGTAAGTAAAAAATCTCACAATGAATAATCGCTCTAAGTGAAGCTAACTCAAAATTAATTACCTAAACAAGCTATTTAAAAAGATTGAAAGAGTGAAAATAATGAAATACAAATATAAACTCGGAACAATAGTGCAAGCCAAGCCGAACGGCAAAGCAGAATCTCAATCGCTTCAGTGGCGAGTAATTGAGATAGTCGGCAATTGTAACGGTGTCCGTTATCTTTGCGAATGTATCAATCAACCGGATAATCCTGCGAAACTTCGTCAAGACTTCATGGAAAACGAGTTGGAAGAGGTTAAACGGTGATGTGGAATAGGGAAGAGGTTGTTACCTCTTAGGTGAAGTAACAGATCGCTTTGTAGAATTGTTTCGAGACATGAAGCCAGAACTTAATTTGTTCAGGGAGTTGGGAGTTACTTTTGAAGAAAAAGCGTATTATGATATTCTGAACCTAATCAGCTAACCATTAAACACACCTTTTGAAGGTGTCATTTCTGCATAGCGGGGCTTCGAATGAATGCAGGAATCTGTATATCTACCGACAAGGTAAAAAGTCATTATTACATGGTCATTCTGAACGATTTCTTCACTTCGTTCAGAATGACGAAATTATTATTTACATTCAAAGATATACTGT
>CAZIIZ010000774.1:0-1574 GCA_964539225.1 uncultured Hyphomicrobiales bacterium
CTTTTTTCTGATGAAAAAATTACGATGGATATTGAAGAGAAAGCCGTTGTTGAAGAATTCGACGAAACTTCGCTACACATGCGTCAATTATTAAAAACCAAACTTGTTGACCTCGATTTGTCTGTGAGAGCCTTGAATTGCTTGAAAGCTGCTGATGTGGAAAGTCTAGGTGATTTGGTTTCCTATAACAAAAACGATTTATTAAAATTCAGAAACTTTGGTAAGAAATCATTAATCGAACTTGAAGATTTGGTGAAAGCTAAAAGCTTACAATTCGGCATGAATATTTCCAAATACAAATTAGATAAGGATTAAACGAAATGAGACACAACAAAACCATTAATCAATTAGGAAGAACATCTTCACATAGAAAAGCTATGCTTTCCAATATGGCATCATCGCTCATACTTCATAAAAGAATTGCTACTACTGTAGCAAAAGCAAAAGTATTGAGAGGGTATGTGGAACCATTAATAACTAAATCAAAAGATGATTCTACACATTCGCGTAGAACTGTGTTTAGCTATTTAGGAAATAAAGAAGCCGTAACTGAACTTTTTAGAGAAGTATCGAAGAAAATTATGGACCGCCCTGGTGGATACACTCGTATCTTAAAAACAGGTGCACGATTGGGTGATAATGCTGAAATGTGTATCATTGAATTAGTTGACTATAACGAATTGATGTTAGGTACGAAAGACGCTAAAGCCGGCAAGTCAGGTGCTCGTCGTCGTCGTGGTGGTGGGTCTAAGAAAGCTGCTGAAACAGTAGCAGAAGCAAAGGATGCAAAGAAGAAAGTAACTCCTAAAGTGAGCGAACCTGTAGCTATAACTCATGCTGAGCCAGAAGCAATTGAAGAACCTAAAGTAATTGAAGATACTGAAGTTGCTGAAGAACCTGAACATAATGATGGTACGGAAACTGCTAAAGAAGAATAGATAGTTAGGAATATATAATTTAGGGATAGAGTTATGTAAACTTTATCCCTTTTTTTGTTTTAAAAGTAATAAATAATCACAAATAAAATAGATTAAAATGAGCAGTATTGTAAGTATTTATGCACGTCAAATTCTCGATTCGAGAGGAAACCCAACTATAGAAGTGGATGTATTGACCGATTCTGGAGTTATTGGGACTGCCTCTGTGCCTTCAGGAGCTTCTACAGGAGTTCACGAAGCAATGGAAATGCGTGATAACGACCCTAAAATATATAACGGTAAGGGTGTGTTGAAAGCTGTACAAAATGTAAACAAGATACTTGCAGAAGAACTGAAAGGTGTTTATGTTACCGAACAAGGCGTTATTGACAAAATGATGATAGAAATTGATGGCACGCCCAATAAATCAAATTTAGGGGCTAATGCTATTTTGGGAGTCTCTTTAGCATGTGCGAAAGCTGCTGCTGACATTTCAGGTTTGCCTTTGTTTCGCTATGTGGGCGGAATTAATGCCAATACCTTACCGATTCCAATGATGAACATATTGAATGGCGGTGCTCATGCTGATAATAGTGTGGACTTTCAGGAATTTATGATTATGCCTGTGGGTGCTACAACTTTTGCGGATGCGATTCG
>CAZIIZ010000775.1:0-1573 GCA_964539225.1 uncultured Hyphomicrobiales bacterium
CTCCAAGCTTAAGGAATCGTGGAGTAAAGCTAAAAATCTTACAGCACGCCACGTAGCTGAACGGTATTTAGAATTAGCTGGTGAAGTCGTTAACGGCAAAGCCGGAAGTGCAATAGTCAAAAACCAAATGGATTATACAGATACAAATAAACTCTTGTTTAAAGACGCGCTCGGAGCGGGAAAACAAGATATTATATTAAGAGTTTCTATTGAAGCGATGCTTAAAATCAATGGCGAATTGCCTTGTAATGTGAAATTTATTATCGAAGGCGAAGAAGAATGCGGAAGCAGCAATTTAGATACCTTTATAGTAGAAAATTCAGAAAAATTAAAATGCGACTACGTTTTAGTTTCCGATACTGAATGGTTCGCAGACGGTTTGCCAACAATTTGCTACGGCTTGCGAGGTATTTGCTATTCCGAAGTTACAGTTACCGGTCCTAATCGCGATTTGCATAGCGGTTCATTCGGTGGAGCTGTTGACAATCCAATTAATGTGCTTAGCTGGATGATAGCTCAGTTAACCGATAAATACGGCAGAATTACTATTCCCGGAATCTATGACGATGTAGTAGAACTAACTCAGATAGAGCGTGATGCTTTTGCATCACTACCGTATAACGAAGAAAAATATATGCAGGATTTGGGCGTAGAATTATTAAAAGGCGAAGCCGGATTCACTACTTTAGAGCGTACATGGGCGAGACCATCATTAGATGTAAACGGAATCTGGGGCGGCTATATTAAAGAAGGTGCGAAAACTGTTATTCCGTCAACTGCTTCAGCCAAAATATCTATGCGTTTAGTGCCTCATCAGGATTCGCAGGATGTAGCGAAAAAATTAGAAGATTATCTGAAAGCAATTGCTCCCAAATCTGTAACTGTTGATTTTAACTATTTACACGGCGGCGAGCCGGTATTGGTAGAAATGGATAGCCATCCGGTAAGAGCTTGTGCCAGAGCGTTCGAGAAAGCATTCGGAGTAAAACCAGTATATATGCGTGAGGGCGGTTCAATCGCTATCGTGGCATTATTCGGTACCGTACTTAAGGCTCCAACTGTATTGATGGGCTTAGGATTGCCGGGCGATAATATTCACTCTCCGAACGAAAACTTCGTGTTAGATAATTTCTTTGGCGGTATTAAGGCTTCTGCGTATTTCTTGAATGAAATTGTAAAGAAGTAACTTAGCCCGATTATTTAGATTAATTATTATCCCATTCCAGTTAGAATAGCTTTCTATGGAATGGGATTTTTGTATTGTGTTCGCCGCTTCGCAAAGCAATAGGCATCTAACGAAACTGGCTTAGTAATATAGCGATTCACTCCATTGATTAACCTTTTGAGCTTATCCGAGTAGCGAAATAGGTGATACCCATTATACAACTTCCACTGTGCGAATAATCTAAGAGTAGGAAATTAATTCCATTTTCCATAGTTAATCATAAATTGGAAATCAGAATTGTTACAATGCTGAGGAAATATACCTTGGCTGCTTGGTTATTTCTTTGTAATTTAGCAATCTGATGTTATGAAAATTGAGATATGAACTAAAATGATTATAGAACTAATG
>CAZIIZ010000776.1:0-1552 GCA_964539225.1 uncultured Hyphomicrobiales bacterium
TCTTCTTTGTATCCGAAGTCTCCATAGAGTTCATCAAATTCTTTCGGGTTTATTGTCGGAGTTTTAATTCTGTCGGCACCGACATATTTATATGCGAAAGGATTATTTATATCGTGATTGCCCGGCACTACAAAAACTCGTTTGCCGGCGGTTTCCAATTTATTTAATAGTTTTATAACTTCTTGGTGGTTCACAAGCTCGCCATTGTGAGTCATATCGCCACTAATTATTACAATATTTGGCGATTCCTCGACAATTTTGTCCATATATGCTTCGACTATGTATTTGCTTTCTTCGGTTAGCTTCGTTTCAGTCTTCTTATCATAATAAAAAGAAGTTTCGCCGACACCAAGCGATGGCGAGAAATAATGCAGATCCGAAAGGACAATGAAACTTAATTCTTGGTCTTTAAGCGGAGGAGTCGAAGTATTCGTAGCTTCATTGGAGCAAGAATAAATCAAAACGCCTAATGTAATCAGAGCAGCCATTATATATTTAATCATAAATTATATTTTTTACAATTTGTAAAACAACACAAATTCTTTTTCAGGACTGATTTGTGGTTGTATTGATATGTAATTAATTTGACACTATGTCATAAATCAGACACGCTTACTGCGTAATTGTCTTGTTTAGTGCCATTATGTCATTTGCCAAAAAAAGCGGACAATTGCCCGCTTCTTTTATTCTATAATTTAAGCTGTTTTATCGAGTTTAATTCTCATTTATCGAGGTATATAAATCTTTCAATCTTCTGCGTAAGTGTAATACAGCGTAACGCTTACGAGCGAGCAAAGTATTGATATTCACTCCTGTATCTTCCGACATTTCTCGGAATGATACGCCCTCGAATTCATTTTTAACAAATACTTCTCTTTGTTCGTCCGGCAATTCGGCTAAACCGTTTTGTACGGATTCCCAAATAGTCTTACGCATTAAGTCAATTTCGGGATTGTTGGATAAATCTCCTAGGAAATTCTCGAAAGAGTCCACACCTTCGTCCGCTTGACCAGGAGTTTGCATATCGCTGAAGGTCTCGGCTCTTTTCTTACGATAGGAGTCAATAATTCTATTTCTTACTGCTGTAAACACCCAAGAAGCTATATTTTCAATTGGCTTCTGCACGTTTGCCGATGCGGCTAAAACGTTAGTAAACACATCTTGCAAAATATCTTCGGCTTCTTCTTGACTTCTAACTCTTTGTCTAATAAAGCCTAAGAACTTTTTACGATCAGTTTTAAACAAATGCTCTATCTGAGACGCTAATTCCATATCGCCTTTCATCATTGGTAATGAGTAATTACTTTTCCTTCTCTTCGACAAAACTGCCTGAAGTTCCTTTTTCTTATTAACTGCTATATTTTCCATAATCTTATCCTCCGTAATCCTAATTGAATTGTTATGTTTTGCTTATAGAGTATCAAGTTCCTTCATCCAGTTCTTTTTCCTTTTTAATTACTATTATCAATCTAATTTGGTACTTTAAAATTCTACAATAATACCTTCTGCTACAAATATAGACACAATTATACGAAAAAAGTTACACTTTGTA
>CAZIIZ010000777.1:0-1552 GCA_964539225.1 uncultured Hyphomicrobiales bacterium
CAAGGATATACTAAATTGTTTTTGCTTGCACGAACTCTTGCGAAGAATGTAGTATTGTTATCAATACCAACTAAAGATGCAGATTCGTCGCCAAAGTCAGCATCAATATAATCTTCAACTAAATTAGTAAAATTAGCATCATAAGCTAACTGAAGTTCATAGAAATCAGCAGTACCTGCGAATTCCCATGATAATTCAGCAGCATCAGCGGTAATGTTACTAACGGCTAATGCTGTTGGAGCAGATAGCACCTTAGTAGTAGCTTTAGATCTTGGATTCAAGTAACCATTTGCCACGTTATAACCCAAACCTTCGTTGAAGTATTCATAAGCTTTGAAAGTATAAGTAGTACCTGCTTCTAAGTTCATCGCATCGCAAATTCTACCGTTACCATTATATACTACTACGCCATTGCCGATTACGCTACCAACTAAGTAAGTAGTACCATTTGCAGGAGTAGCGCTAATTGTAGTGCTTGGATAAGCAACTACTAGTACGTTATTACCGTTACCGCGAGACCAACGAACTTTAATTGAATTTGCAGTTACGTTAGAGAATACTAAGTTTGAAGCTTGCAATGTTGGTACAGTGATAGTTGAAGCATCAACGGTTGTAAAACTGCGTACTTCGCTCCATTCGCTTGTTTGCTCACCACTAATGGCTTGCACTCTCCAGAAATATGGAGTAGCATTATTTAAGCCAGTTAATACTTTCGCAGTAGTTGTATCAACTTCGTTTACTACTGTAGTAGTGAAATCATTAGTAGTTGATACTTGCACTCTATAGCCGATAGCAGTCGCTGATGCTTCCCAAGTTAGAGTTGGATTTATTGCTACACCCACTGCTAAATCAGCCGGAGCTGTTAATATGGGAGCGGATACTATATATTGTACCTCAAAATTCGCTATTGTGCCTCTTGAATAGCCGTCGCCTATGCCAGTATTATACTGAGCTTGTAGGCTGATGCCGCACAAAAACATTAACGCTATAAAAAATATTTTTCTCATGTTTATTTTTACCTTATAATTATTTTAATTATTTATCTTCTTTGTCTTACTGACTTTCAGATGGGGCTGCCCCATAATTAGTCATTCTGAACGAAGTGAAGAATCCATAAGCTCGTAAGTATCTAAATATTATGGATACTTCGCTACGCTCAGTATGACGATATTTATTATACTTATAAGACAGCCCCATCTTGATTCTTCCAATCCCTGCGGGATTGCATGTTTATAGAAAAATGATAATATTTACGGTGCGACCCCTGCGGGGTCGAATGTTCTATTTCATACATTTACTATAAACATTTGACCTCTTCGAGGTCTTTTTTACAGACTCCTTCGAGCCGAATGACATTTTGCCAATTACAGCCCAGATACGCAACGAAAGCCCGTAACACTATTTCGACCAGCGAATGCAAACGCTGCACCGCCACGATCTGAAACCATACAAGAAGTGTTTCTAACGCCCCAACCACCGGCACGGAAACCGGAACCGTCTGCTGTAATTCCGGGACAAGTAGCTATGTTTCCATTACCGTTTGTATCCAATA
>CAZIIZ010000778.1:0-1550 GCA_964539225.1 uncultured Hyphomicrobiales bacterium
ATTATTCAATTGATTATTTATTCCGTACAGACTGACTTTTCCGCAATTGATACATTCTCAATTAACTGTGGAAATAATCAGTATAGCCGTACTAAGTTTATAAAATTTTAAATTCTACTCTTCTGTTTTTAGCTCTATTCTCTTCCGTATCATTCGGTGCAACTGGTTTGTCTTTGCCGTAACCTTTGGTTTTTATTCTTTTGGTATCTATCCCATTCTCAATGAAATAATTTGCGACAGATTTTGCTCTGTTTTTAGATAATTCATAATTGATATATGCAGCTCCTACGTCGTCTGTATGTCCGCTGATTTCAATTTTATAATCAGGATTTTCCTTTAAAAAAGTAACTAAACGATTCAATTCCGGAAATGATTCAGGCAATAAATCGTACATACCGAAGTCGAAAAATATATTATTGATAGTAAGCGATGCTCCCTTTTTAACCGGTACTAAATATAAATCACGATTGATTTCTTGATAATAATTAATTTCTCGAAGATCTAAATTCTGAGTAACAGATAGATAGCCATTTGCCTCTGCTAGAAAACCGTACAACTTACCAGCCGGAAGAGCTATTTGGTATTCTCCAGTCTCAGGGTTCGAACGTGCCAATCCAATTTCTTGGTTTTTGTCGAGTAATTCGTAAATTATCTTTGCATTGATTGGCGAATTATCCTTAGCATTTAATACTCTGCCGTACACCATTACAACAATTTTTGGTTTCAAAGTATCTGGCAATTTTATTTTAAATATATCTTCGCTACCTAATGAATTAGCTGTGGATACATAATATGCGTAATCGCCAGAGGCTGGAATAGTAAAATACGCATCCCAACCGGGTGTGTTAAAGTTCGTACCCAAATTTTGAGGTTCGCTCCAATTAGTCCAAGTCTCATCTAATCGACGAGTGATAAAAAAATCCTTATCGCCATAGCCGGGTTTACCGTCAGTCGAGAAATATAAAGTAGTCATATCTGCCGCTAAATATGGCGATAGTTCAGAAGATGAAGTATTAATCTGAGGACCGAGATTAATGGGTTCGCTCCATGTGGAATCGTTTTTCCAGAATAGTGCATAAATATCTTCTTTACCGTAGCTGTCCGCACGTTCGGCAGCCATCAGAATTACTTTGCGATTACTTGCTAAATTATAGGTTACGGAGTGTCCGACTATCTGCTCGTCAATATTTACCGGTTTTGGGAAATCCCAATTACTGCCATTCCAATTCGACATTGATATGCCCTTGCTCATAGTTCCGTCTAGATTGTAATGATTGCCGAGTAGCAAGGAGTTGCCGTCCGGCGAAAGCGAAATTGCAAAATTATGGTAAGCATTATTAATTGGATAGCCGATATTGATCGCCGTACCAAATTTATTATCACTACCGAGAATAGAATACCACACATCTTGATTTTTAGCTTCTCCAATATTCTGCGGATGAAGTTCGCGAGTAAAGTATAATTTCTTACCATCTTGCGAAATTATTGGCGAAATCTCGTGCCATTGACTATTTACACCTTCTCCTAAGTTGATAGGAGCGGACTCAGTA
>CAZIIZ010000779.1:0-1542 GCA_964539225.1 uncultured Hyphomicrobiales bacterium
AATACTCATTTACAGTAATTCCACCATTATTCACAGTTGGTGCAACATCAGATGTGATATTTTCAATAATTACTTTACTGTAACCAATTGATGGTGAATTTAAGACTGACGCACCAATTGGACCAGTATATTCATCATAATTTCTCTTTTTGTAATTAACCGACACTATACTACCGGAACTACAATCACCCCACTTCGTTTCATCTGAACTTTGGAACATATCCACAAATTGTACCATGGTATTATCATGCGGACTTATTAATGGTTCGGAAGTTGCGACACCACTACTATATCCACCTATAGAATTATCACCTTTTTCACAATATAAATATTCCTGTCCATATACTTTCGCTTTACCTTGTTCTGTTTTATTATCAAAGTTATCTATTGACAATAAACGTTTAACTCTAACTCCTCCACCTTTTTTACAAGATCCATCGGGAAGTGGTAATCTAACGTATGATAACGCATTATTAATCTGTGTACAGTAACTATCTAATCCTCCTAATATCTCAATCGGTAACATAATATCCGCAGCCGGTATCCTACTTTCAACACTACTTTGTCCCATATACGAAAGACCATATATAGTTCCAACGTCTGTGTTCAGTAAATCAGCTATATAATCACCTTTTCTGCGATTATTATAAAAATCTCTACATTTTTCTGTAGGAAAATAATCTTTAGCTACTTTAAGAGTCAGAAAATTTGAAGAGGATGTAATTTCTTTAACTTCCACAAAACCATCGATATATTCAGAACTAATATCATCTAATCGAGGTTCATCTAAATCGGTCAACTCATATAAAAAATGATAATATATTCTTTTATTCAATATTTGATCTATCAATTGAGCTTTATATTTATTAACATCAATACCGGGTTCTAGCATAATTTCAATTTTTTCGCCATCTGAAATCCCATTTACCGGGTACAATTTTTCTGCAACTTTATCTTGTACATATCTATAACTATTCTGTTCATATTGAATTCGAGTATTTGCTCCAGAAGGATGGAATATTTCTTTTAAATTCCAAGCAGCAGGATCAAAATCAGATGCAGGCGACTGATTGACCCAATTTTGTTTATGATCAACCCTATTAAAATCTTCAATCTTTAATTCTTTAGTAACAACTTTAATCACATTTTGTTGATAATCTCCCCACGCATCAATATCAGCATACGAAAAACTGGGTTTTTGAATTA
The DNA here is from genome assembly GCA_964539225.1 of uncultured Hyphomicrobiales bacterium. Classification (GTDB taxonomy): domain Bacteria; phylum Bacteroidota; class Ignavibacteria; order Kapaibacteriales; family UBA2268; genus CALLXS01. The sequence continues at coordinate 1,207 of CAZIIZ010000779.1, forward strand.
AACCTGTTGCTACCTTTAAATGATCCGGTAAATCGTTGTCATTATATTCATACGAAAACTCGTACGGACTTAAACCATATTCTTTAATATTACCTTGGTCTGCCCATATTCTTTTAAGCGTTAATTTCCCTTTATTATCTTTACTATTCGGTTGATTATTCCAAATTGGATATCCAGCATCATATTGCAAATATGATGTTTGTACTAAATCCGAATATTCCATAATTGGTGATTGATAATTTAGTTTGGATATATCTTTTTTAAATAGTACTATTTTTTCTAACATCTCTAATTTATTATCGCCTGCTGTATTCGCATCACCACCACTTGCTTTAT
>CAZIIZ010000780.1:0-1540 GCA_964539225.1 uncultured Hyphomicrobiales bacterium
TAATGGCACTTGAATAGTGTATTATTTGTATTTTTGATATTTTCCAGTCTTTGTAATTCTTTCATAATGCCTTCCCTTTCTATCAGGTATAATATGTCTTTTAATTTTTTGTTGTAGCAGAAGCATTTCTTCCTGTAGACCATCTACTGTATACTCTTCCCTTCTTGTCCATAAGAATTGTCTTACCAGCCTCAAGGTATTCTTGAATGATATGTTCTTGGGGGGAAAATCCACTATTCTCGGTAGTGTTCGCTATTAGCTTTCTTATCAAATTATAAGCGATAAAAGCCGCATATAACTCTTTCATTACCAAATCCGGCTTTTTGCTTCTTACTACATTTATATCCATAAGTGTTTTTATTTCTCTAATACTAATTTCTATGTCCCATCTTGTAAAATATTTTGTCACAATATCGGTTTTGCTAATTTTATCATCAAGTAAAGATGTAAAAATTATATATTCTTTATCGGGATTCATCGGGTCTTCAAATGTTAATCGTCTCATTTGCAATGAATTCGGAAGTATGACTTCCTTCGACAACCACTTTGGACGATCATTCTTTTTAAGCTCAACTATTTCATCTCCTTCCGATATTCTTTTTATGACTTTGTAAGCTCTTCTCCTTTTACCCGGAACTATTATTTCTAATCCCAATTCCTTTATTAGACAAAATATTGCATAACAATTATATAAATCATCGGCTAATAGCAATGTACCTTTTTGAATTTTTGATAACAACTTTGATATCAACTCTAATTCGGATACATGACGACTACCAAATTCAAAATCCTTAATTGCTCCGCTTCCCTGCTCGATAATCACTTGAAGCAAGCCCTGCGGATATGAAGAGCTGAATTGCTTCGAATCGCTTTTCACATCATACATTTCTCGCAATTCTTTTGTGTCTTGTAACTGGTTATATGTGCCGTCAGTTATATTTACAGGCATTCCTTTCCATTTATTGTTCATCTTTATACCTTCAAAGTTTGCTGATTCCTCATATACTGCTTTTACCATACCTATATCAAGTCTTTGACGAGCCGTTGTATAACTACCGGTATTTGTCGATATCTCTTTGAACTTGCTCTTGGCTATTCTTGGTGTATATTTCTTGGGTCTGCCGCGTTTCCTATTTGATTCATAATCATTCTCTCGTTCGCGTTTCATCTCCAATTCTATTCTTTGTTGTAGAGAAATAGCATTCTGTCTGTGGATCTCTGAAAAAAGATTGACTGAATTCTGTAAACTCTTATCATCTTGAACTGCTGTTACTACCATTGAAAGTAATGTAATATCATCGCTGTATATTCTGTCTCTTTTATTCGAACTCTTGTGTTCTGATTGATATTGTTTTATTTTTCCTAATGGATAGTATGCTTTCAATAATCCTGTTAAATCACTTTGGAGCTTCTCCTTAATCTGTGCTGTTAATTGCAACGAATAGTTCGGTGTCATAAATAATCCTTTATTATATGTGTCTAATCTGCTAATACAAATATAATAAATTATTTATTATTATCACTATTCAAGTGCCATTAC
>CAZIIZ010000781.1:0-1539 GCA_964539225.1 uncultured Hyphomicrobiales bacterium
GGGAAATGACACTCAAAATTGATAAAATCCTGTCTTTCGAACCCATGTCTATATTACTAATTATTTATCATCGATTGAGTAATAATACTGTCAGCAATCCAAACCAAAATATTTTGCTCAATCTTATTTCGAGACAATATTTGAAAAGCTAAGATATTTTGTGTATTTTCGCAAATGGTATTTTTCTAGTATAGAGAAAACATATCAATAGGTTAATTCACGACTATATTTTTATTTCCAATAGGTTATTATGATATTAAAACGCTTCCCATTCTATCAATATTTGTTAATATTTACTACCATCGTAATAATTCCGCTTCGATTGCACTCGCAATCATTTCCGGATTTTTCAACGTTTAAAACCGGTATATATGTTGACGGTGGATTGCACATCGTTGATGCTAATTTCAAATCATTGCCTAATATTCCGACGTGTTGTAATGTATTTGATGGTGGAAAAGGGCATTCGTTCTCTGCCGGATTAAATCTGAGCTTAGATATATACAAAGATTTATTTAAAGCTGAACTTCGAGGACAATATCACTATTCTACAAATGAAATTTCCAAGATAGAGAATATCGCTTTATCCGTTGATAATCAGCCTTACCAAGGGCAATTTAAGCATACGATTAATGCAAATTTCCATAGTATTGATTTGATGCCAACCGTAAATTATAAAATATATGACAATACCTCACTTAGTTTTGGATTTATTTTTCGACTGATGTTGGCAAATAATTTCGAACAAAGAGAGCAAATAATTAATCCGAGCAATCGTGGAGTATTTACGTCCACCGGCACAGAGTTCCGAAATTATCGCTCCGGCGAAATTAGTAATATGAATCCAGTGCAAACTTATTTAACATTGGCATTGAAATACTCGTTGCCGATGAATGCTAAAAAAAATCTCTTATTAGTGCCGGAATTGGGTTTTGATTACGCCTTATCTAAAATAATTGATGATGTTAATTGGAAAAATCATCGAGTGCGATTGGGCGTGAGTTTGATGTATGATAACTCACCAGAGAATATTATTGAAACGGTGTCTCTGCCAAAATTAGAACCGATTAAAATAATCACTCCTAACAATTTTAGAATTGATATTGTCGGGATTGATAATAATTCGACAGAAAAGCCCGTTTTAGTAATCAATACCGAAGAATATTTATTTTTCAATTTAAAGCCTTTGCTGTCTTACGTATTCTTCGAACACAATGCCGATACTATTTTGAATAGATATAAATTTCTCACACCGGAAGAAGCCGATAAATTTGAAATATCTGATATTTCTCGCCAACCAACTTTGGATATTTATCATCATTTATTAAATATTGTAGGCAAAAGACTTAGAGTTCGGAGCAATTCTACTATTACTTTGACCGGGTGCAATTCTAATTTAGACGAAGAAAAAGGCAATAAGGATTTATCGAAGCGTCGTTCAGAAAACGTGAAAAAATATTTAACCGATATATGGAAAATAGCCCCGGATAGAATTACTATTATCGAACGAAATCGTCCGGTGCAACCATCAAACAGCGA
>CAZIIZ010000782.1:0-1285 GCA_964539225.1 uncultured Hyphomicrobiales bacterium
TATTGATTGTAATACAAGTACCGAAATCAATAGTAATTATCGGAGTCGTGACTATTTTAGTAGCAGCAATTAATCCCAACCTGCGGTCTGTCCCCATCCCGTTTACTTGTGAGAAATCAATTTTTGTGTGATTAGCTATCAAATCTTCAGCTTTTTGAGCCGGAATCTGCAAACGATATAGTACACCAAGCAAAATCTGTTCAGAAGTTTTATTTACAGATGAATAGATTATCTCGGTCGGGCAGCAATTACACAGATAATCCATCAATACTAGCTCTATATCATTTTTATTCGATATGGAATATACTTTGCAACCGTTGAACAATTTCATTCGGCTATTACCGTTATCAACAGCAATTATTTTTTTATTACTTTTATCAATCGAGAGCATATCGTATAGAATCCCCGTTATCGATAATTGTTTTATACATAGAGTTCTTTTTTCGTAATTCTACTCTGCCATCGTTCAATAATCCTTCGATTATACACTCTTCGGGCTGTCCTACGATTATAGCAGTTTTGCCTATGAAATTCAATTCTTGCTTCCATTCGGCAAACAATTCAGTCAAATCTTTATCGTATAATTTAACAAAAGTATCAATCATAGCCTTTGCAACGAATTCACTCTCAAAATTTTCACCAAGCAATTTCAAAGAAATCGGGATATTATTAGTTACATCGCTAAATTCTGTCTGATTAATATTGACTCCTATACCTATTATTGTATCTGTACAATATTCGCCTATGAACGAATGCTCCGCTAATACACCGCTGATTTTGCCAAATTTACCATCCGGCATAAGTGCCATAACGTCATTGGGATACTTGAGTTTGAATATTTGCCTACCATTAGTAATTTTCCTCAAGACATCTATTGTCAACATTGCTCCAAGCACTTGGAACAACATTACATTTTGATATGATATTTGTTTTTGATGCTTTATAGCAATCGAACAATATACATTTTCGCCACAATTTCCAATCCAAGTTTTCTCGTTTCTACCTCGTCCATTAGTTTGAAAATCGGCAGTAACTGCGACAATGTCATTGCCCTCCAATAGATCTTTAGCTAAATCATTTGTCGAACCTACTTCAGCTAAATGGAAATGTTTTATCTTCATTATACTTTTTTCAAATAATAATAATTAAAATTAATGTATTTAAACTATACTTCATCTCGAAGCTGTTGGATTTGGAATATTTCAAGTCCAGTTTTCATAGAAATTGTCTCATCATCCAACACATCAAGCAAATTACGGGCAACATCAAGCTTTCCTTTTTCAAT
>CAZIIZ010000782.1:1385-1532 GCA_964539225.1 uncultured Hyphomicrobiales bacterium
TCCTTTTTCCATTCCTACTTCAATTCCTTTTTCCATTCCTACTTCAATTCCTTTTTCCATTCCTACTTCAATTCCTTTTACCAAACCCTTTTCCAAACCTACTTCCATACCTTCTTGGATACCATCGTCCGTTGCTTTTGCTATTCC
>CAZIIZ010000783.1:0-1527 GCA_964539225.1 uncultured Hyphomicrobiales bacterium
CCATCCTTTTTCACTTACTACCAATTGATATTTGCCTTTTTCGCCCTTTATGTATGTGGGAACAAATCCGAACCCCAATATTGTAAAGTTTACAGGTTTACGTATTCCGCTTTTCTCTCTATTGATAGGTAGTTTCAACTTATTCTTTAGAAATAAATAGATTCCGTTTCCTATCTTTCGAGCGGTAGATTTACTTTTAGTATAAATACTAAAATCGTCTGCGTAGCGAACATAGCGAAGTCCTTGTTTTTCCAGTTCTTTGTCTAATTCATTTAGCATAATATTAGACAGTAGTGGACTTAATGGGCTTCCCTGTGGAACTCCTTTTCTTCGTTTGACTAATTTTCCGTTTATCATTATGGGTACTCTTAGCCATTTACGAATAAGTCGTAGCGTTAAAGGACATTTAATTTTACGATACAGTAGCTGCAATAAAATACAGTGGTCAACTTCATCGAAGAAGTTTTTCAGGTCAATATCAACAATGTGCTGATAGCCAGAATTGATGTATTCTTGTGCTTTGAGTACCGCTTGTTGGGCGTTGCGATTAGGGCGAAATCCATAGCTGTAATCTTCAAATTCAGTCTCGAATTTTATGGCTACTACCTGTCCTACCGCTTGTTGTAGAAGGCGATCGACAACTATTGGTATTCCTAATAATCGTTTCTTTCCATTGCTTTTAGGTATTTCTACCCCCAAGATGGCTTGTGGCAAATATTTACCTTGACGCAATTTAGATTCTATATGTTCTCTGTTTTCTATCAGATATTTATATAGCTCGTTGGCTTTCATTCCGTCAACTCCTGCCGAACCTTTGTTCGACACTACTTGACGATATGCTCGCATTATGTTGTTTCGGTTTAATACTTGTTCAATCATCTTGTTTTTACTTCTTTTACTCTGTTTCGCTTATAATAAGGCTTACTAATGTATCCTTACTGCATTTGAAACATCTTAATGTTCAGTCCTTTATTAGATCATTGAGGCTTCCTTGCTTTGTTTTATTTTGCTTGGCTCGTTTCTCTAACTACTATGACTTCTGCTGACCTCTTGACTTATAGAATACTAATCTATTTCAAGATCTCCCCTGGTAAGAGCTTCTTCCTTCATCTGATGCCTGCGGTATCTACATAATTACTCTTTTGGTATTCTTTGGGCTTTGCAATGATGTGCTTACTTACCCAAGTATTTATGCCTCATATACCGTTTACTCATAAATTTATTTATTTCAGCGGTATTCGTGAGCTCCCGTTGGTCGGTTCTGTTCGTCAGTACCGGATTTTGTAGTCTCGCTTCGTTACTCATAATATTATTTAATTTTTATGGCATTCGTTATTGCTTCGCAATTCAGTGCTTGCTTCACAGCAAACCACCTTGCGACTTACTAATGCTTCAGGACGTTACCCCTGTGCATAAGGGACTTACACCCTCTGGAAAAAAAAGATCACTTATTGCCTCGCTTTCTGAATTTTATTTGTATTTTTAAACTTTTTCCAGAGCTTACAACAAGTGTGAGCTGCTCATGCA
>CAZIIZ010000784.1:0-1521 GCA_964539225.1 uncultured Hyphomicrobiales bacterium
ATATTTGATTGATTCATAATTACATCTCGCAGATAGTTAGTAATTCAAAAGACATTATGGCGGCGTTACTGCGAACTGCTTCTGCTTGAGGCTTGTTTTTAAATTTTACATCATAGCGTTCTTTATGGATAATTTTGTAAACAGAATTTGCTAAGGCAACAGAATTGCGAACCGACTGTGATAGTCCTAAGTCCGATACTCCGGCAATAAATACAGTGAGCGATACTCCGGCTATTGTATCATTGCCGGGAATCGACTCGTCCTCGGAATCCGGCAGAGCGAACACCGAGATATAAGGTGTTGGCAGTGCTTCGCCATCTAATGGATGCTGGTCGTATATGTCATCCGGAGTAAGCCCAAAACGGCTCGAATTATCTTTTAGCCAATTAACCAAGTTGTCCCAAACTGTGCTAAAATCTTCTACCATACGAAAGTCTCCTCAATGTGTCCATACGAACCGCTTAATTTTCGAGATTCGGTAACTATATGCTCTTCGATAACCGCCTTTGCTTCTTCGAACATTATTCGAGACTCGGCGGCGATTTCGGCGGACAATGAACTCGACTGAAGCGAGATAAATCTATATGCTAACCATAGAGCCGGAGCGTGAGTCCAAGCCGGAGCATCGCCGGGCAAATTCGGAATAGGGATATTCGCCTTTGTGGAAATGTAAGTATCTATCTGATCACTAATTCCGACAAATTCTTCGGCGGTTTTAATTAACTGCTGCTTGGGATATGCTGCTTTGTATCGCTCAAATGTAGTAAATGGCATTTTGAATTCCTTTTATTTATATTACCAAATGCAAAATTATTATAAAAAAATGCAGATTTTCGGGATTAATAATAATAATAATAATCGCAAAAAACAGCAACCGAAAGCTATTAAATTGCCTTCCGTAAGACAGCCCGAAAGGGAATTTCAAAAACCACGAGGTACAAATGGACGAACTGATTAAGTGGGTAAACAAGATACTCGGTAGAGAATTGACCGAACAGGAAAAATCGGAAGTTCCGAAAATCCCAGCTCCTGCGAGTACGCCAACTGATTTAAAGATAACCGCATCGGCAAGCAATTCTGATATTGAGAAATTGCAGGCAACAATTCAAGAGCAGGTCAAGGTAAATATTGCACTGCTTGAGAAATTGAATGCTCAGGAAGCGGCTCAAAAAAAAGCAGATGAAACTACGTTGGCTAAAGCTGAATCCGACAGGAAGGCGGCGATTGATACCAAAATTGCCGAAGCAAAAGCCAAAGGAATTATTCCTCCCGACAATAAGCTGATTGAAGATAGTTGGCGAGATGTCCTAAATACAAACTATAATAACGGTACAAAACTGTTGGATACTCAAGCTCCAATAAATGCCGGAACTCCTCCAGCCGGGAATACTCAGCCAAACACAGGTGCAACAAATGTAGTCACTAAGACACCGACACCGTTAGAAGCGGCATTCGCAGGAGCTGAGCAGGCATTTAAAGATGATGCGGCAAAGTAATTCACTGATACACTTTTAACGATGG
>CAZIIZ010000785.1:0-1512 GCA_964539225.1 uncultured Hyphomicrobiales bacterium
AATTTAATATTTTGACCGCATTTCCTAATTTCTTTGTTTTCTAAAAGTGGTTTCAAAATTTCGCATGCTTTCGCGACTGGAATTCTATCGCCTAAATTTAGTTTTGGTGCGTCGAAATTAAATAAACTGTCCTGAGATTTCACGGTTTGTGTGTTTGCATCTTCGACAGCTATATAATAAGCCTTGCCCTCGACAGCTGATAGAGAAATTCCGGCTAATTGGCAGCTCATTCTGTCTAATCCGCTCGTCTCTGTATCGACAGCAAGTACGGAACATTGATTTAACTCCGCAACTACTGATTTTAATTTATCAATGGTATTTACTAGTTTATATTCTACTTTCGAAGCATCGAACTTCTCAATTTCGGTGTTAAGGATTTCAATTGCTGAATCGCTTCCGGCGATAAGATTCGAATCTATCCATTTGCGTTTGAATTGATTAAAGTTCAGTTCGGTAAAGAAATTTATTAATGCCGTATTGTTCATATCCTTCATTTCCATCTCGAAGGGCGGTATTTCCATGTCAATTTTGATGGTAACTAATTCCAAGGCTTGATATGCTGATTCCTTACCGGCTATTAGTTTATTGCGAACTCCAGCTTGTGGGATATTGTCGATGTTTGCATAAATTCCATCTATAGTTCCGTATTGCAATACGAGAGGAATCGCGGTTTTCTCGCCTATACCTTTTACGCCTGGGATGTTATCCGAAGTGTCGCCGATTAGTGCCAATACGTCTCGTACTTGCTCAGGCGAACCGCCGAATTTGCGTTGCACTTCAGCCAAATCAACTAAATCGAATTCCTTGCCCGGAGTGCGAGAAGGTTTTAGTAGCTTAATCCTATCTTCTACTAATTGATAATAATCCTTATCGGCAGTGATGCACCACACTTCGTAATCTTTGCATTGTTTGGCTATCGAACCGATTACGTCGTCGGCTTCGAAGCCCGGAGCTTCGATTTGCGGAATTCCGGCTAAAGTCAGAAATTCCTTGATTCGCTTCAATTGCGGCACTAATGCTTCGGGGAATTCATCTCGATTAGCTTTGTAGTGTTCATACATTTCGTGTCGGAAGGTCGGAGTCTGAGTGTCGAAAGCTACTACTAAATGCTGAGGATTTTCGCCTTTTATCAATGAATGCATTATATTAATAAATCCGAATACTGCGTAAGTCGGTTCGCCGCTCGGACTTTGCAGATTGGAATTAAGCATAGCGTGATATGCTCTAAACACTAAGGACATACCGTCAATCAAATATAATTTAGTCATTTGGATAGCTTTCGATTATTGATTCAAAATACTGCACTGCAAAAATAATAAAATAATATCGATTATATCTCGAAAATATTTGACTACTAAAATATATGGTTCAATATTGAGGAAGCTGATAATGCTAATATAATAGCAAATTCCCTCGGTAGCTAACCATTATACACATCTTTGGCAATACCGATAAAAACTGTCATTCCGGTTTTGTGAGTCTTCGAACAAATACCGGAATCTATTATCTTAG
>CAZIIZ010000786.1:0-1511 GCA_964539225.1 uncultured Hyphomicrobiales bacterium
TACTATGACCACGACTTTAAAACGGATTTTACCGTTATTCGCATTTTTTATTATGCTCTTCGTAGCAAAAGCTGAAAACAAAGTACTCTGGGAATTTGAAGACCCGAATTGTACGATGTTTTGTTGTAAATTCTCGCCAGACGAGAAATATATTATTCACACGATTGGAACTGAGAGTTCGGTAGTAGTGAGAGATATTGAATCCGGAAAAGAATTACGACGCAGCAAAAGCTTAGGTTTTACCGCATATAATATGCATTTTAGTGAAGATGGTACAAAAATTATTCTTTCATCCATTTTACAAATTACAATTCTTGATATTAAAACATTAGAAGTGCTTTCGACTTTCGCTATTAGTGAAGATATAATAAAACAATATCCGACTGGTAACTCAAATCATAGGCTAGAATTAACTTCCTTTTACGACAATGATAAATCAATTATAGCGGTACTCTCCGTGCCTGTACCATTGAGCGAAAATTTAATATTCGTGCAAATAAATCCAAAGAATACTAAAGATCAGAAAATTATCAAATCTTATAATACTCGTGCATATGATTTTGTACAAAGCCCAGATAGGAAGATGATTGCATTATCTACATATACGACTTATGTAGATTATCTTGAGTTATTTGACTTAGTAAATCAAAAGCCATATTGGTCATATAAAATTACCGATGATCAGAATCCTACTATTCATTATGAGGCTCCCACAGTTACTTGGAGCAAAGACTCTAAATATTGCGTTACTACCGGATACGATGCAGTTATATTAGATGTAGAAAAAAAATCTGAATTTTATAGATTTAACAAAGCCAATCAAGAAAAATTCGGACTAATAGCAAATCTTGGAAATATGTTTGTACCTTCAAAGAATAAATTAATCAATAGTTCCCTAAGCTTAAAAGCTATAGATATTCCTTCATTACAATGCCAACCACTTATTAAGATTGAAGATTCCTATGTTTATTTTTGGAGATACATTCGCTTGAATAGCAACGAAACGATAATTATGGGAAATGATGAAGCAAGTATTAAACTATATCAAATTTCTGATATTTCTGGCGTTAATGTATCACTCCCCCAAGATGATGACTTCACAATCTATCCAAATCCAAGTAGTGAGTTTTGCTATATTGATTTGCACGGCTCTAATATCCAAAAACTTCTTTTAGCTTCGAGCAACGGAGAAAATATGACAGATAGAATTCAGTATAAAATAGTTTCTGATTCAAAATTTGAAATAAATACTTCATCACTGCCCAAAGGTATGTATTTTATATCGCTTGTAATAGATAAATATAACACATTGAAATACAAATTAATTAAGGAGTAAGGCGAATTCAGATAAAGATTTTCAGTGGAGCAAATTCAGGGAATCATTCTTATTGATTCAGTGTAGCTAATCCAATGCAGCTGTTACAGTGTGCTAGTCAATAGATTTTTCACTTCGTTTAGAATGACAATATCGCAATTGATACATTATTAACAAACTGCTAAAGACAATAAAA
>CAZIIZ010000787.1:0-1511 GCA_964539225.1 uncultured Hyphomicrobiales bacterium
GTCATCGGCTTAGTAATAGTTTTATTAATCGAGCCGGCTGTGGCTGCAATATAATACTCTACAGTCGCAAAATCACCGATAGTGCCTGATAATCCTGATGCAGGAGCATTCGCATTGTATATACCGTTTGTTTTGGTCATTGCAACTGATTTCCATTCAGTTTGACCTTTGTCTCTATAGAATAGTTTAGCTTCGGTAATTTCTTTGTTACTTTCAATAGTTGCGTTAATTGTGTAGTTAGTATTACCATTATCATTAACTAATTCTGTAGCAACCGGAGGACGATGGAAAATACGAATTGGATTGTCCGCAGGTACTTGCTTAGTAATACAGTGAATAGAGCCACCCATTTGATCAAAAGCACGCATATCTACTTGCACGATTTTATAACCCGGATATGCTTTTTTGATTGCTACCACTGCCGCATCATCGCCAGTTTTATCTCCTGTGATACCATTATTAAATACAGGCTGAATTATTGATTTATTAACTACTAAGTGATTAGTATATGTACGAGTATATTTTGCGTAATCAGCTTCGCTCTTATACCAAGTACCGTTATCTTTTCGAGGGAAAGGAATATTACCATTAGTATATTTCACACCATTTTGGCTAATAATTGATAGCATAGTATCTATATTTTTGCCTGCGATAGAATAGTCTGTGTGACTTTTCATCTCAGTTGGGAACGTTGAATACACAAAGCGGTTCTCGTCGTACATATCGGCATATAAATCTATATGCCCTGTGCCGCCGTCATTTTGGAATGTAGGCAATATGTGGATATCCTTTAAGTTCATTACCTTTATCAAACTATCACGGCAATCATTTAATCCAATTGAATCTTTGGAGGCATAATTGATTTCGCTTGTTTGATGATTAATATACATTTGACCATCGTAGTCTCCATTGTTATATGCCAAAGCATCTGAAGTAAATAGTACATTTTTCGAATCTACTAAAATATTACCACCTTCATATTCAATTGTCGATTTCAATAATGGGTATCCTGTAGCTGTTGCGATATATTCAGGCATTTGATCGTCCAATGGTCTTCCGGGATAGTATTCAAAATCTATGAATCCTACATTTTGATAGTTATTATAATAGAAGGCTACAGGACCACAATCTCTATACCAGTATGAATTATTCGGAGCTTTATAAAACTTTACATTTGTAAATGGCATTCCGTGGTCATTGGCATATTTTTTAATTTCTACTGAGTCTTTTAAATCTGGTACAGCTAACCATACTTCAGCTTCAGCCTGGATTCCATTAATCATTCCCAAAAATAACGAAGGATAATCACTTTCTGTAGAAACATCTGGGTAAGAATATGCGTCAACGACTTCTTGAGTTTGATTTACATAATCTGTCTTCAATCCAACACCTTCGCACAACAACTCAACATAATCACTAGCAGAGTCCACGTTATTGTAAGGCCAAGTTACTATTACAGCTTTTAATTCTTCAAATTCTCCAGGAATAGTCAAATCCTGAGGGCGTGTTGG
>CAZIIZ010000788.1:0-1510 GCA_964539225.1 uncultured Hyphomicrobiales bacterium
TACTGCCTAATCTCATTTAACCCGCAAAAAAATGAATTTTCGTGGAAAGACACAAATGACTGGAAAATCGAATACTATTTCGAGACAAGTAACAGAGTAAATACTTATCCAATTATTACGAAAGATAACAAATATCTGATTTATGAAGATCCTTCGAACGTAAAAATTATAGAATTAGAAACATTGAAAGAGTATTGGAGTTCATCGAATTCAAAACTTAAGGCTACAAATCAGTATGGGAAATATATTTTTATTGAAACATCAGAGTATATCGGTAAGATAATAAGCCTAAATACTAAAGAAGAGCTATACAAATTTGATATGAATATTCTTAATTCTGGATTGTATACAACAGATAATACTTCAAAATATTTACCTGATTCGTCAAAAATATTTTATTATACACCCAAGGCTGCCTATTATGATTTGAATACAAATAAAATTATAGATGCGTTTAAGGATGAACTGATAATGCCAACCAACATAAATGAAAATACAAGTATGTATTTAGTTGGTCAGGGAACAGTTTGCAATTACTTATTAAGTCCACATTTGAGTAATGTTAAAAATAATTATTTGGATACCAACGAAATATTTAATTTACAAGGAGATAAACTCATCATCCCCATCAATGATATTTTACCTAAAGAAATAACTATTTTCAATGCTGGTGGTAAATTAATAAAGCAGTACTCTACTTTTGATTCGGACAAAGAAAATGTTTACTTAAATATTTTATTCTTGAATCAAGGCGTTTATTTTGTTACCGTGATTTCAGAGAGTGGAAGCAGTGCTAATTATAAATTTATGAAAGGTGAGTAAGATGAAGAAAATAATGATTTTAGTATTACTCTGTGTCTCAGTTATTAATCTGTCTGCACAAAATTTTGAGCCGAGTGCTATACCTTTCGTTTGGAACGGTAGTGATACAGCAACGCCATTTGATACTGCTGCTCCACAGTTCAAGCAAACTAAATTCTTGACGGGATTCCAATGGTCTGGTTCGCAGAAATTCAATAAACTAATGAAGAATAATGCAAATGCCGGAGGTACCGGTTTTTCTGATAGTCTTTATGGCAGATGTAATTCATATACTGAAAGTATAAAAGGAATTAAGCAACCCGATTACTTACCTATTCGGATTTGTCCTGCTATGGTCTATGAGCCTACATTGATAGTTTCAGACTCGAGTGCATTCAACAAAAGACCCCATGATACCACAAATGCGATTTGGGGTTTTAAAACGAAATTATTGGGAGAAATTCTAACAGATTCTAATGATGAAAACTACAACAGATTGATTCTGAGGAATACTGCTTATAATTCAGCTGGCGATACAGTATTGAAAGATATTTCCGAACAGCCAAATTTTGAAACACTCGTAGGCGGAAGTCAGCTTGACGGATATTTTGGTCAAAGATGGTTTCTTTCTGTAAATTTACGAAAAATATCAAGTAATTCACTAGCGAAAGATTTGAAATTTCTGTCAATTAAGCTAAAATATAAAACT
>CAZIIZ010000789.1:0-1506 GCA_964539225.1 uncultured Hyphomicrobiales bacterium
ATCGGAGGTCTGAACATAATACCGCAATTAGCAAGTAAATTAAATATCGAGCATGCTATTATTGCTATGCCGGGAGTATCTCGCAAAAAGCAAAGAGATATCATCGAGAAAAATTCCAAATATTTCAATCATACTACTGTGATTCCCGATATATTTGGGCTTACTTCGCTATGGGTGAATACTAATGAAGTCGCTGGCGTGTTGGGGTTAGAAGTGCAGCAGAAACTATTAAGAATACTGCCTCAACTTCAAAAAAGAATCTTTGACATAATATTAGCTTCTACTATCGGGCTTTTAGCTCTACCTTTGATTGCTATCGTATCTGCATTGATATGGATAGATTCTAAGGGCAAAGGCAAAATATTCTTCAAACAGGTAAGAATGGGACTTAATAATACTCGCTTTAGTATAGTTAAATTTAGAACTATGCACGTCGATGCCGAGCAAAGATTAAAAGAAATTCTTACTCATGATCCCGCTTTGAAAGCTGAATACGAAATGTATCATAAAATGCAAGATGATCCGAGATTAACTAAAATCGGAAAAATATTGCGTAAATTTTCAATAGATGAATTACCTCAATTTTGGAATGTAATCAAGGGCGAAATGAGCTTAATCGGTCCTCGTGCTTATATGCCGTGGGAAAAGATTAAAATGGGCGGACACGATGAGATGATTCTCAAAGTCAAACCCGGCATATCCGGACTATGGCAAGTTACTGATAGAAATGAATCTACTTTCGAGGAAAGAATTCATAAGGATATTTATTATATTCGTAATTGGTCTATGTTCCTTGATTTATATATCTTAGCCCGCACTATAGCCGTAGTATTTCTGGGCAAGGGTGCTTAATTTATTTTCAACATTCGATAAAGAATAATATGAAATTGTTATCTAAAATTGCAATTTGTGCTTCATTTGTGTTTGCTTTGAATTCAAATCTTTCTGCTTTGAATTTCAAACCTTTGACTGCCAATCCTATTGAACCAAGAGTGGGCGGTATGTATGAATATGCTAATGAAAAACTAAGACTCGACATTGGTACTTCCTTAGACGTAGCAAAATTTAAAATGGGAGAGAAAAATGTTCTAAGCATTGGGACGGATTTCTTTACTTTTACTCGATTGCGTACAGCCGGTAACTTTAAATTTCCGGTTGAGACTTCGGATTTCTATTTTGGCTTGAATACTTGCTTCGTGGATTCATCGTACAAATATCCGCTTTCTTTTCGATTGCGTGTGGCTCATATTTCATCGCATTTAGTTGACGGCTATGCCGATAGCGTTACTTTCAAGAAAGAACCATTCGTTTATAGTCGTGAATTTGTTGATTTGGTAGCCGCTATAAATATTGACAATTTGCGTCTATATGCCGGATTAAATATTTTGTATTCCACCAAACCGAAAGATTTCCTTTTGCTTCATCCGCAAATCGGTTTCGATTATACTTATAAATTATCCAAATTTGTAAATATTGTCGCCGGCTATGACTTTAAATACGTCGGAA
>CAZIIZ010000790.1:0-1501 GCA_964539225.1 uncultured Hyphomicrobiales bacterium
CAAATCAATTTTGTTATGGTTTTTTGATTAATTGTAATATCAGATATTCTCTAAACAATTTCGGAGCATCCTTGTTAGGAAGAAATGATAGCGGCGAAGAATTATGTCGGGCATGCGGACACAGCCGACACGAGCGAATTGACGAACGCGAAAGTAGCTCGTGGGTGTTGGTCTATACCACCAATACTGTGATAGATGCAGAAATGTACAAGGCAATGCTGGAAGGTGCGGGAATACCGGTCAATGTGCTTTCTCAGGTGGATACTGTCCGTGCATTGACAATCGGCGACCTTGCGATCGTTAAAATTTATGTACTCAGCCAGTTTGAAGCAGAAGCTTTAGAGATAATTCACGCTGTTGAAACCGGCACCGGATTCGAAGAGATAGAAGATAATAATTCAATTTATTCTTAATAATCTGAATAATGAACTTAAAAGCCTGTTGAAATACTCAAGTTTTGTCTTTCCGAACGAAGTGAGGAATCGAGAAATCTCTCTTCTATGCTGGATTCTTCGGTCGCTCCGCTCTTTCAGAATGACAAGAAGAATACATATTCAACAGCTTCTTAAGCACTTTTTCAAAATATATAATTAAGCAGAAATTCCTAAATTACTTGCTTTATATTTGAGACAGATGCAGAAAAGTAACGTTCTTTTTTTTCTTTTTTCAAGAGTTTTAAATCAAGTAAAATCAAGCAATCAATTGAATTGGAAAATGCTTTGTCGGGCCCGAAACCTAAAAAAGTACAGCCGTTATCATCTACTAAATCCGAATAAGTACGAAGAAGAACAGGTACAGAAAATCCTATCATTTTCAAATAATGCTTAAGGTTTTTGAAATCTTCTTTAACTGAATTTGAATTTAGGACTTCATTGCCCAATGCCTCTAATAATTTCGAGCTTGAATAATTGTTGTAGGGTATTACGTATTCTGAATTATTGGAATACCATTTCTTGTAGTAATGAACTAATAAATGCTTTGCCTCTTCTGAATATGAATCGCTTATGCTGACCGCTCCAAATAAATATTCAATATCATCGCAGTAAAATTGAATATATTCGCCTATTGCTTTCCACAATAAATCCAAGGCATTTGTTCGCCAATATTTTTCTTGAATGAAGCTTCTTCCAAGTTCAATAGACCTAATAAGTATATGTTTGAATTCATTATTAAATTTGAATTGCTTCGAGTTGTATATACCGTCTATTCCATGATGATCATATATTTCTTTACAAATTCCTAAGCGATACGAGCCTACAATTTCGAGAGAAGATTGGTCCCAAACAACTATATGTTTATAATAATTATCAAATTTGTCCGAATCTTGCTTCAATCCTGTTCCTTCACCTGCTTTTCTGAAAGTAATTTCTCTTAGTCGGGTTATTTCTTTAATTACATGAGGGCACTTATTTTGCTCGGCAAGAATGACTTTTTTGTTGTCATTGCTGAAACATAAAATTGGAGCAGACATTATTTCTTTAGCAATTTTAGAAGTATTAAC
>CAZIIZ010000791.1:0-1500 GCA_964539225.1 uncultured Hyphomicrobiales bacterium
ATCAAGCAGTTACTATCTATTTAGAGCTTAATTGTCCAACTCGGAAAGTTGAGTTAATAAAAATATTGTATCGTGTTTGATAGCGATGACTTAATCGAAAATAAAAGAGAGGATATTTAAAAAAATGATAGATGTACAGAACACATTTTTTGCTCCAGCTGATAGATTTAATATTGAAATTGTTAAGTCCCAAGCTATTAAAATCTTAGAATCTCCAGAATTTAGGAAGTTCACGGACTCTATCCCTGATATTTTTATGATACTAAATAATGCTCGCCAAGTAGTATTCGCTAATTCTAGATTAGGGGAATTATTAAATATTGAAAAATTAGAAGAAACATTTGGTAAACGTCCAGGCGAAGTGCTGCATTGTATTCATTCTACTGAAAATATTGGCGGATGCGGTACTACTGAAAGTTGCTCAATGTGCGGAGCTGTTCGAGCTATTATGGAAGGCTTGGATGGGAAATTCAGCATACAAGAATGCCGAATTCTTACTAAGGATGGCACGAATGCTTTAGACTTAAAAGTATGGGCATCACCTTATGAGGTAGCAGGAGAGAACTATACTATCTTCGCTGTGCAGGACATAAGCAATGAAAAGCGTAGAGATGTATTAGAACGAATATTTTTCCACGATATTATTAACACCGCCGGTGGACTGAAGGGAATGGCAGAATTGCTTAAAGAGTCACCTGAAGACATCAATGAGTTCAAAGATATTATTTATGGTTTGGCGGAAACTTTGGTGGACGAAATCACTTCGCAAAGGCAACTAATGCAAGCTGAGAGAAATGAATTAGCAGCTTCCTTTAGTAATGTAAATAGTTTGTTAATGATTGATTCCGTGGCTGGATACTATCGGAAACAGTATGTTGCCGACGGTAAGCATATTGAAATAAATAAAAATTCTGCAAAGGTACAATTTCGAACCGATGAAACATTGGCAAAACGTGTGCTGGGCAATATGGTGAAAAATGCCATCGAAGCAGCTTCCATGGACGCTACTATTACGCTTAATGCTATTGATACAAATGATTCGGTTGTTATTTCTGTACACAATCCAACTGTTATGCCCAGAGAAGTACAGTTGCAGTTGTTTCAACGTTCATTCTCTACCAAGGGAGTAGGGCGAGGTTTAGGTACATATTCTATGAAATTATTAATGGAAAAATATTTAAAAGGTAAAATTGAATTTACTAGTTCTGAGACATCTGGTACTACATTTTTCGCTACATTTTATAAAAGTATAACCCCATAAATGAGATAATTTCTTTTTTGTTAATTTTATATTTGCATAATTAGCAGAAAATCTTTATATTTGTATTCTGTTTTGATGAGCATAGCAGAATCGGGTCAGGTAGCTCAGTTGGTAGAGCAATGGACTGAAAATCCATGTGTCGGGGGTTCAACTCCCTCCCTGACCACTCGAATTGAAAAAAAAGAAAAAAAACGGTAGAAATGCCGGTCAGGTAGCTCAGTTGGTAGAGCAATGGACTG